>CALDTA010000498.1:0-6184 GCA_937924455.1 uncultured Deinococcales bacterium | reverse complement strand
GTTTGTCAAACTCACAGGCAAGCGATTGTCATTAAAGGCGTCACCATAAGCAAAAGTTGATTCAAACTGATAATTAACGTCTGGTTCAACAGACTGGGTACTAGCAAAGGCTCTATTAGAAAAAGCTTGTGATGAAGCTTGCAGTGAAGCTTGTAGCGAAGCTTGTGAGCCCACACTAGTCGCCAGATAGTTACGCAAATCTTGACTTAGCGAAATCAATCTACTTTGCTGATTTGCCCCACCATCAAGCGCTATAGCAGCTAGCTGTGGTAATGCGTTAGCATTCTGGGTAGTTGTGACCACACCGCCTTTATTACCTGCCTGTAAAGCTATCGTACTAACATACTGATTGCCTTGTACGGCAGTTATCTGACCATCAGTACGCTGGATTTGTCTGGCAATGCCTGCTGGAAATGCCCACAACGCAACCGAACTGCCTTGTGTGATTGATGGCGTTCCAGCAATATCCATAACAGCAAAAGTTTCGCTAAAGCTTAAGGGGCTTCCATCTGCATAGCTAATTATTTTTAAAAGTTGTAAGTTATTGGCAAGTTGTCTATCTAGAACTGCCATATAGCGCCACTTGCTTGGCGCATTGTCCGCAGATGAGGTGTAGACCCGAAATAGTCGGTAAGGTTCAGGTGCCTGCAAGCTAGATATTGGCGAAGTTGCAGTCGTTAGAATGTAGCCTTCACTATGAACTAAAACACCACTGGACATCTGTGCCACACCACGCTCGGTGGTGACGTCTTCTAATTGGACAACTGTTGTGAGAATATGGCTGAGCTGGGTGGGCGATTGGGCTCGAGCCACTCCCCAAACACTCAATAAAGCTATTAACCCTGTAACTATATTCAAGAAAATTGTGCGACGCTTTAAGAAATAGTATGTCATCAAACCAACCCATAACTGCTCCCCCAAGCATCTAAATTAATGTCATCCCTATTCCCTAATTGCCGCATTTACAAAAAGATTTCATCAGCCAAGATTTACAATGCTTTTACGTTTAAAGCGTGACCCGCTCTTCACGATATTTAAGCCACTCTATTTAAACCACGCTATTGAAGCAATGTTAAGCAATGTTTAGTCCTGCCGAAAGCACTTATGCGTACGGTAATAATTATATTGTAATTAGTAAATAACGTTTGGGCAGTGGAACATTACGCATTAGCATTACGCGTATCATCAAACATTACCCAAGACATAAAAAACTGGTAGAAGGAAGTACCTTCTACCAGTGAAAGATATGACTGTGAAACCGTAAAGAAGCTACAAAATATATCGACTTAAGTCTTCATCCTTCGTAATCGCATCAAGCTTACTATGCACATATTCCCCGCTAATCTCAATTTCCCCAAGATCCGTCCCAAAAGAAGCATCTTCTAGAACTGTTTCTAGCACAGTATGCAAACGACGAGCCCCAATATCTTCAATCTCTCGGTTCACCTGAGCGCTATATTCAGCAATCGCTTTGATACCAGAATCACTAAAGTTGATGTTCGTACCATCGACTTTGAGTAGTTCGACGTATTGCATCGTCAGTGAATGCTCTGGTTCTTTCAGGATGCGCTCAAAATCTTCAGCAGTTAACTCTTCAAGCTCAACACGAACTGGAAAACGACCTTGCATTTCTGGAATTAAGTCACTTGGCTTAGCCACACTAAAGGCGCCTGCACCAATAAATAGCACATGATCAGTTTTCACAGCACCGTAGCGAGTTGTCACTTGCGTACCCTCAACTACTGGCAATAAATCACGCTGTACCCCTTCACCAGAGATATCGCCACCACCTCGACTATCATCTGAAGCGATTTTGTCAATTTCATCAATGAATATAATGCCTGAATTCTCAGCGCGTTCAACTGCTTGACGTGAAACTTCGTCATAATCAAGCAATTTTTCGGCTTCTTCATCCACCAATACCTTACGTGCTTCCTTTACAGAAAGCTTGCGCTTAACTTTTTTCTTAGGTATAGCATTTGAAAGCATGTCCTGAAGATTCATACCCATTTCTTCCATGCCTGGCATCATGACTTGAGTTCTTGGCTTTTCATCAGTGACTTCGATTTCAATGACACGTTCTTCTAACTCACCTTTTTCAAGTAAGTCTCGCATCTTGTCGCGACCTTCAGCAGAACCATTTGGCAATAAGTAATCAAGCAAAGTCTCTTCTGCTTCTTTAGCTGCATTTTCTTTCACAGCTTCAAGCATTTCAGCTTCAACCATCACATAAGACGCTTGCGCCAAATCACGTACCATTGACTCAACATCTCGCCCAACATAGCCAACTTCAGTAAATTTGGTCGCTTCTACTTTGATAAATGGGGCACTGGCTAAACGTGCCAAACGACGTGCAATTTCGGTCTTACCAACGCCAGTTGGTCCAATCATCAAAATGTTTTTAGGTGTAATATCTCGCTGCAACTCTTCAGGTAGCTTGCGCCGACGGTAGTGATTACGCAGTGCAACTGCTACCAAACGCTTTGCTTTACTTTGACCAATAATATGCTGATCTAATTGGTTCACAATTTCATTAGGTGTAAGACTAATCATATTAATTGCTTTCCTTTTTGGAAGAGGCTACATCTTCTTTATCTTTGTGTTCTTTATCTTCTTGTGGCTTGTCTGAATCTTTTGATTCTTCAGGTACAGTAAGGACTGTTATATGACCACTTGAGTAAATATCAATATCAGAGGAAATTTCTAGTGCCTTACGCACAATCTCTGGAGCGCTTAAATCAGTGTTTTGTAAAAGTGCTCTTGCTGCTGCTTCAGCGTACGCTCCACCCGAACCAACTGATGCCACTGGTACATCTGGCGCAACAACATCGCCAAAACCAGACAAGGTCAAAACCTGTTCGTGGTCTGCAACGACTAGCATTGCTTCAAGGTTTCGCAATGCTCTATCAGTTCGCCATTCTTTAACGGTATCTACAGCTGCCTTAACAAGTTGCCCTTTAGCACTTGCTAGATAGCCATCAAACTTTTCCATTAAGGTAAAAGCGTCACTTACCGAACCAGAATAACCAGCTACAACTTTGCCATCTTGCAAGCTACGTACCTTTACTGCGCCTTTTTTAACAATCATGTCACCAAGCGTGACTTGTCCATCGCCAGCAATTGCTGAAACGCCATCTTTGTGGACAGCAACAATGGTTGTTCCATGCATCTTCATCATAATGCTGTCAATCCTAGCATAGATTTCTGAGGTAGTGTGAGGGTACATTTATTTATTGTAAGAGACTAAGGTATCATGAGAATACCGTGAGTCAGCTACCTATTGCAGATGAGTTATATAGACCTACAATAGTGATAAGAATCAAGCATTTTCATCAGAATAAGTTTTTTGCGCCCAACGCTCTATTCGCTTGAGTTCACTAGTTGCTTTTTCCTGTTTCATCATTTCAAGCATCGTTGCGCTAGCAGAAAACTCTCCTGTACCAACCATTTCCACAATTTCAACCATTTTGGCACCAAATGCACGTAGCGGCACTTCTAAGTCTAGCTCTTTGAGGATTTCATCTGTTGGTCTTTGAAAACTTAGTAAATCAGCATCTAAAGCATTTTTACACTCGGGGTTAATATCAACAATCACATTGCCGTGGTCTGTTGTAACAAGATAGCGCATTATCATGCCTTGAGATTATCATACTAATATCAGGTCATATACTTCCATCAAAAGTATGACGTAAACACCCTACATTTACAGATATACTCATGTTGGTTATGGAAGTTCATATACTTCAGAATAATCCACTAGCAAGGACTAGATGTTCCTGCTATACTATTTTTCCTTGGGGGCGACCAGGTCTCGACAGGGCAATGCTGAGAATATGGTTGCACGTAGAGGATGTCGTTGGCCTCTTTAAAAAACGACAAACTTTTTAATTGGCACTAATAACGCTAATAACAGTAACTTCGGTTACGCAATGGCTGCTTAATACCAGCCCGCTCGCTATGAAGCCCCGCTTGCGGCTCGCTTAGTTTGAGCTCAACCTAATACAAGCTAGCGCATAATTCGGATGTTGGTTGTGTTGCGAAACTTTAGACATCTAGGATATTGGTTTTAGCACGTTGCTAAGCTAACCTTTATCTGAAACTTGATTAGCGACTAAACGTGTAGACGCCTATTTGAGGGTGTCTTGGACGAGGGTTCGACTCCCTCCGCCTCCACCATAAGCAATACGGTATACAGTACTACCAAGAAACTGGATAGGGATTCGTCCTTATCCAGTTTCTCATTATCTAGTTTTTCATTTTTTGTTAAGCTACAGTATGCCTGATTCTGAGCAATACCCTACTCAACAACCTACAGACGCTACTCCACCAAACTCAGAACAAAGCTCAGAACAAAGCTCAAAACAAAGCTCTAACGAAGCTCGTACTATTCCTATAGCCCCAGCAAACAACTACCTACTGCTCTTTGCAATTGTGTTGCCTTTTGCCTTAAGTAGTATATTTGAACTTCTCAACCTCGATATCGAATCTGTTGCTGGTTTATTGCAACTCAAACTGCTCTCTTTTGGCATTTTACTTGTTTGCCTTGTGCCTTATGCAAAATCTCTTTTTAGAACAGAGCGTTTTCGCAACAAACCTGTAGCAAGTACGGTACTTTGGGCATTGCTTTACAATTTTTTGGCGGTCGTAGGTACTAATCTATTCATTCAGGCGTTCTTTCCGGGGTGGCTCGAGCACGTGCCCTCCTTCACCCCATCTGGCAACTGGGATGTATTTCTCCTCCCCATAGCCTTAGCCATCATTGTGCCTTTAGAAGAAGAACTTGTCTTTCGAGGCATTCTCCTAGGTAGCTATGAACGCTTGCTCTCCCCTCGAAATGCCTTTTTTGCTGTCTCAGCATTTTTTGCACTGGTCCATGTTGTACCTGCCCAAATCATCGTTATTTTGCCAACTTGCTTTCTAATTACCAGAGCTGTTCAAGTTAGCAATAGCATTTGGACTGGCGTCATTATTCATATGGTCATCAACGGCATAGCTAGCGCTGGAATGCTAGTAGAACCACTCTTACCTACACCTGATGAATTAGAGTCCATTCCTACAGCTACAGGTGTCTCCCCTGTTGTTGGGCTTCTTGGTCTATGTCTAACAGCAACTATGATGTGGATTGCGTACAGGAATTGGGGGCTTGCCTCTAAAGAAAAACCTGTTGAGGAAAATGCTAACTACCCTAGCGCTAAAACCAAAAAAGAACATTTATGGACTATGAGCCTTATCATGGTCGTTGCCATGTGTGCTTTAGGTCTTATATTCATTATGTCAGAGCCTGTTGCTTAATACTGCTTAATACTGCTTAAGTACCAAGGCAAAAATAAGTTTAACTAGTTTGATAGCTAAAATACTGGAGATGTAACGTCCTGTAGGGGATTAGTATTTAGTCAAATAATGTAAGTTATACTAAACTGAAAGATGAATGTCATAAAGATATAGTCGCAAAGATTGCGAAATAACCGAAGGATAAAGGCTTGAAAACCTTGTGTATTGACTGGGATTATGACATTTATGATTCACTTCGGTATTACTTTTGCACACGTACTTAATACTAGCTAGCTTAACTACTGGCTAGCTTCATAAAAAGCTCTAGCAAGCTCACCCACATACAGTAGTTCACCAAGCTCGCTTTGAAAGCCTTTACTTTCAGGTTGATCTTTCTCAATCAAAGTCCAGACATTTACACTCAGCACTTCAGGACGTTGGGAAAGCTGAAAAAAGGTCTCTAAATGCTCACTTCCACTAGTCTCACGATGAATCCAATCATTAAAGGGTGCAGGTTGTAATACAACTTGTTTTGATTGACTTGCAAAGTAAGCAATGAAATCTTCAATCTTATCTATACGTGTTTTGTTAGCATTGAAGGTAACAGCGCTTAGTAAGTCAGAATCAATATGCCTCTCGACTTCATGCCAATACGCCCAATCAAAGTCGTTATTGATTGGGGCTAAACCAGCATTGACTAATGGAATATGACCATAACCAATACTTTGGATTTCATCGGCTGCTTGCTTAAGTTGTGCTGCAAATTCTTCTGGTGTCAAATACGGTGTGTTGTCATTTGTATTTGGCTCATCCGTACCAAGCATAATATAAGCAGGTTCGCCATAAACCTGAATAACAGCCCATAGCCTGTCAGGTTGATAGTTATAAACTGCCACCCATTTATCTAAATAGC
>CALDTA010000497.1:0-2861 GCA_937924455.1 uncultured Deinococcales bacterium | reverse complement strand
ATAGACATTCTCTAAACCATCTAATTCCATCGCTAGTGACAAGGCAAATTCGCTGTTGCGTCCACCTCTACCCTGTTGAGAATCATTAGACTTACGAACGGTCACCGTTGTTTCTCCACCACTGATTAACACACATGGCTTGGCTACAGGCTGTCCATAGTCACAAATTTGCTGTGCAATCGCTGCATGAACCTTGGCAGCTTCTCTTGCTTCTCCTTCGATACTACTGCTGAGAATATGTGGCGTGATGCCCTGATCTTTAAAATAGCTAGCTACTGCTTCTAGACTAAGTTGGTTACTGGCAATAATCGTGTTTTCTACTTTTGCAAAACAATCATCACCTGCGTTCGGCGTTTCGAGTATGTCACCTTTAGCGCCTGATTGGAGGAGAGCTCGAGCCCCCTTGACCTCTTCCCCATCCAATCCATAGTAATCAAGTATCTCCAGCGCATCAGCATAGGTCGTTTCATCTGGGCAGGTAGGACCAGAAGCAATTGTAGATAAATCGTCCCCAACAACATCAGACAGGTAAAAACTGTACACTTTGGCAGGCATAGCAGCCTTAGCCAAAAAACCACCTTTAACATTGGACAAATGCTTTCTAACCGCATTCATTTCATTGATACTTGCCCCTGAGTAAAGCAAAGCTTTTGTTAGTGCAACTTGTTCTTCTAAACTAATGCCTGCTGGTGCAGTCAGCAAAGCTGAGCCACCACCAGATACCAAACACAAAACTGTATCTTCTTCTGTGACGTCTTCTAGCAACCTCAAAATTCGCTGTGTAGCAACAAGACCTGCTTCATCTGGTACAGGATGCGATGCTTCGACCACTTCAATCACTTCAGTTGGCAAGCTGTGTTTATAACGAGTAATTACTAAACCTTCTAAACGTTCATGTGGATAGTACGCCTCGACAGCTTGTACCATAGCTGCTGCCGCCTTACCTGCACCAATAACGATTAATCTGCCAGACGGCAACTCAGGTAAGTACTGACTGAGAATAGTCGAAGGATGAGCAACCTCTACAGCTTTGTAAAATGCATTTTCTAAAAGTTCAAGTGGGTTCATATAGCTTTCCAAACTAATTGATTGTTTTCTACAGTGGGCACAATGCGCTCTAATGTTTTTAAGTAACTTAGATAGGCCATGACCACACATTTATTTAAATAGTAGCGGGGTAAATCTTGCATCGTTATATTGAGTTGATCAGCAGTTGCTTTAAGAACATTTTCTGTTGAAAGTCCATTACTACCTTCTGAAACAATAGTTTGAATAACTTCAGCAGCATGATTAAAACAAGCGACATTTTGAGCAGATAAGCTAGCAATATCTTCAACGACTTCACCATGCCCCGGCAGTACCAACTTGGCATCAGAGCTTGCCAAATTCTCAGCACTCTGAATTTGCTTCGCAATATTTTGCCCAAACGCTAAAGGATATTTTTCAAGCACGGCAGCACCAAAAAGCGCATCAGACGCAAAGAGCACATTACCTATTTGCACAGAAAAATGCCTGTGAGCATGACCAGAGGTATCTAATAGCTTAAAGCTGATACCAAATAATGTCAGCTCTCCCTCTACCAACTGCTCATCTACGCGTGAAGCATTAGCTAGCAACCACTTACTCATAAGCTCTTTTGGTGGTGCTGCACCACTGTACAAGTACATAGGCTCTAAAAAGGGTTCTTGCATAATGGCAGATTCAAAAGGCGAACCATAAACTGTTAAGTCATCAAAATTATTCAGCAAAAATGCATTACCCCCATAGTGATCTGCATGGGCATGGGTATTGATAATCGCTCTCGGAACGACGTTTAATGCAGCACAGGCTTTTTTGATGCGTCTGCCTGAGTCCTTGTCTTGTCCTGTATCTACCAGAACAGCTTCGCTTGCCTTACTACCCTTACTAGCGTTACTTACAATAAGGCAATTCACCCCACCAGGAAGATAGTACACAGCTTCGCTAAGTTGCTCAATCTTTAATTCTGCCATTTCGACACCTAAAGTATCACAAAAAGTAAGCTATAGTTTTAGCTAATGGCTCTACTTCCTAATGACTTACCAGAAAATGCCTTACGCCTAGAAGGTTGGCTTTCCGTTCGTGCAGCACTCATCGGTAAAAAAAGAGATACTTACAAAGTTTTTTTACGACATGGCAATACTGACAAGCAATACAAGTCCATTATTCGTAGAGCTGAGGAAGATAAAATTCCTCTTGAGTTTGTGGATAAAGAGGTGTTGGATGGCTTTTGTGAGGGCTCGAGCCACACCAATCGTACCAGTCACGGCGGAGCAGTTTCCTTTGTAAGCCCCCGCCATCCAGTAGCACTAACTTCACTAGGTCTAGGTAGCCAAGCAAGCTTTCTAGCTATTCTCGATGGCATCGAAGACCCCTACAACCTTGGACAAGCGTTACGCTCTCTCCACGCTTCTGGCTGTCACGGGGTCATCATGGGATCACGCAACTGGGACAGTGCCACCAGCATCATCGGCAAAGCATCAGCAGGTGCAGCAGAATTTGTGGCCATTTCTCAAGTAACCGATATACAAGAGGCCATCGACCACTTTAAAGAGCAAAACTTAGCATTCATTTGTACAGATTTGTCTGATAGAGCTATTCCTCTATTCAAAGCAAATCTCAAAAAGCCCATGCTCATCATGATTGGTGGTGAGCGCAGAGGCATCAAAAACAGCATTTTAAAACAAGCAGACACTGTCGTCAGAATCCCTTACGGACGTAACTTCCAACAATCGCTTGATAGCACATCTGCGGTTGCAGTTGTCAGCTTCGAAGTACTGCGACAACGCTTCTTTTAATAGACAAGTAATAGACAAGTGATAGACAAGGAATAAACTTAAGGT
>CALDTA010000496.1:0-4720 GCA_937924455.1 uncultured Deinococcales bacterium | reverse complement strand
AGGACTACCTAGATAACTGAAATAGTAATCAACACGTTCATCACGAATATCACGACCATCGTACCAACGGTTCCAACCATAGTAGTCATCACCATAGCGAGACTCTAAACCTGCCACTCGGAAACCTTGATCATTTTCAATAACTCTGAAGCCAGCCGCCAATGGTTCATTCACCATCACATATCTATAATCTGTATCTTTTGGATCAATCTTGATGGTTACAAGAACATAGTCACCAACTTGCACATCACCACGCAAACGACTACGTTCATAGACAATACGCTCTTCGGTTACATCAAAAACAGGTTTTAGAACTTCGTAACGACGTTGCACAGACAGATGCTCATTTTCAGGCTCGATAAAGTCACGTTCCTCGACATAATGCACGTTGGCACTGGCATATAACCTACCCTCTCCTGTAATATCCAGCGAAAGCTCATTCTGTCCTAGACTCAAACTACTCAAATCTATATCGATACTATTTGTTTGTTGTCCTTGAATTTGTTCAGAAAGAAGCGTATCACCGTTTAGACTGACAGCAACTTGGTAATCATAGTTAACTTCGTCACTTACTTCAGCAAGCTTTAAAGACGCCTTGATAACCGCTGCTGTATCTTTGGTCGAAACCCAGCGAGAACCTTGACGTTCTAATAGTAACCAGTTCACAATTTTTGGAATCATGACATCGTCAGGATTGGTCCTAACAAGTGCTTCAAGTGCAAAGGCTGTCGCCTCAATGCGATCATCATTCCATCTGTAGCGCTCCGCACCACTTTCCCAATAAGCCACTTGGTCACGCTCAGTCACACGGTTTTTAAGCTCATCTATAAAAAGCTTAGCTTCTGTTGTTCGCTCTAGTTCTAGGAAGGCTAATGCGCTCAACGCTAAGCCATAAGCAGACATACCTGCTATGCCATCTTGCTCAGCTAAATAGTAGATACCGTTGATATCTCGGTTGGCTCGAGCCAAGGCGTAAAATGCATAGGCCCTCCCATCAATGTTGCCCTCAATAAGTGGATAAGCTTCACCCTTATCAATCACTACTTGCTGGCTCAGATAATCAAACCCCCACTCCATTACATACTCTTTAACTCTATAGCCCGCTTGCTGTGCATCGAGTAAACCATTGAGTACATAAGAAGTAATAAAGAGACTTGATTCGTCATGCTTCCAGAATCCCCAACCACCATCATTGTGCTGGAAATCATAAAGACGCTTTAAACCTTTTTGAACAATATCGTCTAAATTTTCTTCAATATCTTCAGGCAACTTCGCTAAATCACCAGCTTGTGCAGCAAGCACACTTGGCAAAAAGCGACTCATGGTCTGTTCGGTACAGCCATAAGGATAGCCTGCAAGATAAGACAAGGCAGGGGAAACTGCTGCTGCTAAGGAAGGTGTCAGGTATAGCGTTCCACCCATGCTATTTGGGTCTGCTGATGCTGGCAGCGTAAAGTTCCAGTTATCCGAACCACTACCAGCCCAAGCTTGCTCATCTCTGATACCATGAGGCAATACAGGTATCGGCAATTTCATCGCATCACTGGCTTCTTGAGTTAAAGCTGTCGCTGTAATATTAGCTGTGCCAGTGTCTGTTGCAATGATTTGGAAATCACCACTTGCACGATTAGCTGCTGGTAAAACAGTAGCTTGTGGGTCAGGATTAGCAATACTCAGACCTTCAGCAGACATTTCTAGTTGCCCATCTTGATCGCTATCAAGATTGTTTTGACCTATGACCCGAAGGCTAGCTTCATCTCCCTTGATAAAAAAACGTGGTGCAGCTAAGCGAGCAATCACTGGCAACGTACTTGTCACGTTATAGGTATTCTGACCTACGTGATCTTCTAAACTAATCACCCTTGCAGTCATGCGCCATTCGGTTAAATTATCTGGGAAAGTTACTTCAGTAGTAAGCAAACCATTTTTGTCTGTTTCTAAAGTTGGCAACCATACTATCGTATCTTGAAAATCCTCACGCACCTCTGCTTCCGCAAAATTTGCTTCCCCCTTTGCTTGGGCAAATATAGCCTCGTCTAGGGGGGCTCGAGCCATCAAACTAGCCTCGGCTACATCACCACTTGAACCCACAGCCCCTCCAAAAGCTTCAGCATTGCCGAAGTAAAACCAACGACTTAACTGCGTACCAACAATATTTTCTTTCAGAGAATAAAAGAAACCACGAATGTCTGCTGTGCTATCTGGTCTAACTAAGTAAATACCCTCGTCAACCAAACCAAGCACAACTTGACTCTTAACACCTTTACCTTCAACATCAGACACACGAACTGCAAATGCACCAACATCACCAGGTTTATAGCTATCTGAGTTAGAGGTGATTTCAACATTCAAGAATTTATCTTCTGGTGGAATCCTAAAGCCTGCTGTTTGGGTATAGATTTCACCTTCACCAACAATCGTCACCGACACGTACCCATTAGGAATCATTGCTTCGGTAAGCGGTAATTCATAGTTCAGTACTGAACCATCAAGCTTGACAACTTCATAGTCACCAAGTGTTTGACCTTCAAGGCTAATCAATGCCCATGCATCAGACACAGGAGATTCGATGACAAAGCGTGCTGTATCGCCAACTTTATATTCAGGCTTGTCTGCCGTGATGTTTAAACTATCGTATGCCCAATACCAACGTGAATTATCAGAAACCCACATGTATCTATCTGCACTACTTTCTCGTGCTAGCTCATCCTGAGCAGTTACTTCTAGTTCATATGAACCTTGTCTGTTTAGTGTAATGTCGAGCTGAGTCTTACCGTCTGCATCGGTCTGTCCAGAAAATATTTCTGTGTCATCATTTTGTCTACCATTATCATTTGACCAATAATAGCGTTTTGCAGCTAAGGTAAAGGGAACGCTCACGGGCTCACCATAGATACTCTCAGCTTGTACATTGACCGTGATGCTCTCGCCAACTTTACTAGCATAACTATCTGTTGTGACGTTCAGCACGACTTCTGAACGATAAGCGACAACGCTGCCTGAACCTTGAATCTCTCGGCGAGCTTCATCCATGACACCAGCTTGCAAACTTAATTCATAATCTTCGTCTCTGGCTGGTAAATCAACTGTGATAACTAACTCGCCATTTTCATCCAGAACACCTTCGCCTCTATCGATAATGCTGCCACCATAATAAGAGCTATAACTATAGTCTTCGTAAAACCCATAACTTGAGCGATAACGCCAACGGTAGTGCGGTTGTTCTAAGATGCTATAACTCACCTTACCACCAGCGACAGCGCCACCAAACAAGTACTCACCTTTTATAACAAAGCTTGCACTACCACCCTGAACACTAATGCTGTCTTCACTGGTAACTTCAACACTATATTCAGGTTTTTGAAATTCCTCAACATAAA
Organism: uncultured Deinococcales bacterium; assembly: GCA_937924455.1. Taxonomy (GTDB): domain Bacteria; phylum Deinococcota; class Deinococci; order Deinococcales; family Trueperaceae; genus CALGZD01. The sequence goes on along the minus strand of CALDTA010000496.1, from coordinate 1,340 downwards.
AATAATCGTAAGACTCTTCTCCATCAACCATTGTGATGATGTTATAAGAGCCTAAAGGGGGTTCTACCCCAAGCTTAACTTCACCATGAAAACTACCGTAGTCATCACTAATGAAACTATCACTAAAGATTTCTGTACCTTCAGCATCCGTAATACGCACCTGAACTTCTTCAGCAGCTATAGTCCTAAGTCCATTTGATTGACGTGCGGTGCCTTTAAAATAAACTGTGTGTTCTGGACGGTAAACTGAACGGTCAGTATGAACATAGATTTTAGCGCCTTCTATACCCCAACTGCTCCAATAACTTTCACTAAACGCCCAGCTCGAGCCATACCTAGCCGCCACATAAGTATCATTAGCACTGTTTTCATCGACAGAAAAATCCGTCAAACCATCATCAGTCGCTAAACCTTCAGCATAGACAGCGCCATCCTTCATTAAAAACACTTTTGTTTTGAGAGGTTCACCACTCTTTAAATTAGCCGTATAAGCCAAGATATTATCTTGATCAGTTTTCACAACTAAAGATAAATCTGAAATCGAAATAATCGTTGCACTTGCTTCATGCCCAGATTCAAGTTGGGCAAAATACATACCAGCAGGTATATCTGAGAAGTTCACATCCTCATATTGATACTCACTATCAGCTGCAATTTTTTTGTCTCGAACAATCTGCAAATCCAAAACATCACTAGCTTCAAAATACCGTGGTCCACCAAAATCAAGGAGTACTTCTGGATTCTTAATTTTATACAGCCGTAGAACGGCTTTTTGATTAGGCGGTAGGCTGTAGCTAAGACTGACATCGTCACCAAGTACATGACTACCACCACCATATAGCGATATAGACTGACCATTATGATTAGCAGTTACCAAGCCTAAAAAAGCCATCACACAAAGAAGATAATGTACATTTCGAATTATTATTTTTCGCATTTTTTACTCCAAAAACCTATAGCACAAACCTATAGCACAAACCTATAGCTCTAGCATAGTCAAAAGTATAGCCGAGCATTTTGCATATACTGCGAAGCCAAAATACAATCAGACATTATCTTCACTTTAAGCAAAGCTTTAACTGAGGTCTAGCTGTGTTGTAAATCTACAGTGTAGACAAACTACATACCTTGCACTGAGACTAATGAACAATTTTCCAACGATAAAACCCTAAGAAGTTAGGATTTTCCGCCACAGGATGCCAACTCGCATCTGGATGTTTTGCCAGAGTTGCTAAACTAAGCAAACGCACTTCTCCACCCTCTTCTGGGGTTAACCCCGTGTGGTAGACAATCATGCCATCGCCTGTGTCATTACTCCCAAGATAGACCATACTGTGATA
>CALDTA010000495.1:0-4372 GCA_937924455.1 uncultured Deinococcales bacterium | reverse complement strand
TAGATGGCTAGTAGGTGCTTTTTCATTATGTTCTTTAGTTCTTATTTTCTGCTTCAAGTAAAGCTTTGATGGCTTTTAGGCTGTTTAGCGTGTTGGCTCGAGCCTGTTCAATCAAGTCCTCTTCTATCAACATAGCATTATTATTTCGGTGTTGTGAGTCATAGCCAGCAGCAAGTACAGGCTCGCCCGCTTCGTACAAGGCAATTGCTGCATCAAGTGGCACTTCGTAAATGACATCTACTTCTTCAGGATTTAAAAAATAACTGTTGAGTGCTTGGTCGCAGTGACAAAAATATACTTCTTGAAATTCTCTATCAATGCGTGATGTGTCTTCTTCCTCTTTGTTCGAATAAAAACGCTCTGACTGTTGCGTATGTATATAGTGTAAGTCAGTGGGCTCAAGGCTTAAGCCAATTTCTTCATCAGCTTCTCTAAGTACGTCTATAAAGCTTTCTCCAGCAGCAAAGTGTCCACCAACGCTAACATCAACCATGCCACCTTCTAAGTCTTTTTTCTTAGAACGTCGTTGTAACAAGACATAGCCATTGTCTTTAACAACCCATAAGTGCAAACTGCGGTGCCACAAACCTTCCTGATGTACTTCAAAACGTTTTTTCTGTATGCCAGTAGCTTGACCAGTAGCGTCCAGAACATCAAATAGCTCGAATTGATCGTTTGCTAGCATAGTCGACGCATTCGATAGATTGTTGTCGGTACTTAGTCTTATTTCATCAGAATGCGTTTTTTTAGAGTTTGTATTCTTACCCGATTCCATAAAACCCAGTATAGGTTTAAAGCCCTGAAATTCTTGGCATTTTTGCTATCTATTATCAATAAGTTGTAGTTTTAATGGCTCATGGTATAGAATATCGTTAATGATATATTAAGAAACCTTAATCTTTAGCTGTTTTAACTGTAGTGCTTATCATCTAATTGTTAAGATTTTCACGTAGTATGTCTTTTCGGCACAAGAATTAATACTATTTTTGAATACTATTTTTAAGGTAATACTAGTAGGTATAGTCAAAGGTATAGTCAATTTTTGCGTCAAGCTATTTAGGTTTTGAACATTAAATTGTGATTTTTATTTATCATAATCATTGGGGATTTAATGTATATCTTCCGTTTATGCTCTTTTGCAAAGCTGTTGTAAAGCTATGTTTCTATAATTATGTGAAGCAGATGAGTCATAAAAGAGTAGAAGAGTAGTAGTTAGATAACAAAATATGACTGAGAAGCATTCTTTGTTCATATGGGAAATTTCTAGGAAGGAGGAACTTTGTTTATGAGTTCTTTTGAATTATCAAATACACCATCGACCTTAAGAACTGGTTTTAAACTTTGTTTTTTCGTAATACTTATTTTAAGTAGTGCGCTATGTACACTAGCTTTTGCACGTTCAAATACCAGTGGTGATGTAGAGGTTTCAATCTCTGGGTTGCCAGGTGGAGCGCTTCCAGCAGTTGTTGTTGTTCAGCTGAATGGTGACTATGCTCTTCTAGTAGAAGGCAGTGGTGTGTTTACAGATTTAGCAGTAGGTGAATATGTTATTGCGGCTGTTCCTGTAACCGTTGGAGGGATAGAGTATAGAGAATTTAGACAAGCAGCAACACGAATTTGGGTTTCTCCAAATACGAGTCAGTCAGTTCGAATAGTTTATCAACGTTCAAATACAACGACAGTTATCAATGGACCCGTAAGTACTAATCCAGTAACACCTACGCCTGTTACACCAGTCGGTACACCAATTGTCACACCTAGTGTCACGCCTAGTGTCACACCAACACCTGTTACGGTGTTTCCTTTTCCAGATCTGCCAATTTTGCAACCTAACCCAACACCAATGCCAACACCGACTCCAGTTGTTGTTGAGCAACCAGTTTTACAACCACAACCAACTCCGCAGCCAACTCCACAACCACAACCGCAGCCAACGCCACAGCCTGTGCCAATAACACCGACTGTTAATGCTACGGGTGATGCGGTTGTTTCTTTAGGGCAAGGTTCAAACTCTATTGGGGGAATGGTTTTCCACGATAGTAATAACAATGGCATTAATGATCCTCGTGAAAATCCAGTCGCAGGTATGCGAGTTTTTCTTGATATAAATCAAAATAGTTCTTGGGATTCAAATGAGCCTTTGGCCACAACGGATACAGCAGGTTTTTATCGCTTTGATGGTCTAGCAAATCGACGGTATACCGTTATGCAAAGTTTGCCCTTTAGTTGGTCAAATACCACTGCTGCACAACAAGGCAGTGGACTTACACCTGGTGGACAGCAGCCTCCTGAAATTGTTGGTGGTAGCTTCGCTAGGTTTGAAGATTATCCTTTTATTACAGCTTTAGCTTTGAGGCGAGATGAACGTACCAACCGAGGTACCTTTCCTAGAGGTCAAACATGGTGTGGTGGTTCACTCATAGCTGGTAACTGGGTGATGACAGCGGCGCATTGTGTCTACAATTCCAGTGATCCAAATGTTGATACACCCTTTGATTTTCCTCTCACTAATCAAAATCTAAGTATTTTTATTGGTGGTAACCAGATACGCAATCAAATCGTAGATGTAAATATGATGATTGATGTTGTTAATATCATCATACATCCGCAGTACAACGCTTTTAGTTTAGATAATGATATTGCCCTACTGCAATTAGCTCGTCCTGTGTATTTTTCTAGGGCGCTTCTTCCAGACCCAGGCGTGCAACAACAGGTTTATACACCTAATGGACGCGGTACTATTTTGGGTTGGGGTGATACGCAAGCAAATGATGGCTTTGGTGGTCCACCACCACGACCATCTGAATTTTTGCAAAAAGCTGAAGTGCTGATTTGGGATCAACGTTCATGTGCTTCGCTTTCTGCCTATCGTGGTGCAATTACTGGGCGAAAATTTTGTGCTGGCTATCAGCAAGGGTTGATTGATTCATGTCAGGGTGATAGCGGTGGTCCACTTGTGGTTTCAAATCAGAATAGTTGGTATCAGGCAGGTATTGTAAGTACTGGTCTTGGTTGTGCTCAGCCAAATCAGCCTGGTGTTTATACTAGAGTATCTGAATTCATAGATTGGATTTTTCAGAATGCTGGTCCCGAAGTTTCCCAGAAAGTCGATGTTGATTTTACAGGCTCGAGCGGTAGTGCAAGAGTTGACTTTGGTAACTTTAGATAAGTCGTTGCCAAACTAATTAAGACAAAAAAAGCCTTGACTGTTTTGGTCAAGGCTTTTTTTTCAACATTAAGCTCTTCCACGATTAACTGACCTAAGTCAGTTAATCGGCGAGCTTCGTAACGAGTAGGAACGAACTCATTTAGCATGGGTCAATATTACATGGAAACGCTAATTACTAGGGCTTAGGGTATTGCCATCAAGAAATCTTTGAGCGCACTTACAATTTGGTGCTCAGCTTCATGGCGACTGATTGTAGCTAAGCCATCGTTTCTTTGAGGTCCATAGCGTCCAAAGAAGCTGTGTACTGCTCCTTGAATCACGACTAGTTCGCTGCTGTTTGCTGGTAAACGCTGCATAGCGTCTTGAATTTCTTGCAGGGTTGCTAGACCATCATGTTCGGCGGCTTGCACTTGTACAGGGAGGCTCGAGCCAGACAAATCATCTGAACCAGCACTAAATGCTCCCATCAGCACTAAGCCATCAAGTTTTTCGGCGTTTTTTAGAGCGTAGCGTGCAGCCATTGCACCACCAAGAGAATGCCCACCTAAAATAACTTTATCGTATTGCGCCATTAAGTCTTCAAATTGATTAGCACGATTACTGTTTAGAACCGCTAAATCAAAAGGGAAGACTGGAATGATGGTACGAACATTTTCTTCAGCTAGTGCAGTACCCAGCCATTCATAGGCCTGAGGACGGACTAAGCCACCAGGGTAAAAAATAAAGAGTGTTTCTGCTGCTAGATTTGTTGGTGATATATCGATGTACTGATTAGAACCTGAATTTAGTGAAATGTTTGATGTTGTTGTAGTACCAAAAACAACAGCGTTTTGTGATGTCACGATTGCAGGTCGTTTTAGAATTGGAAAAGCCCAACCCAATCCAAATGCTAAAGCTAAGAGAGCTATAAAAAGTAAAGCTCGAAAGAACTGTTTCATGCGTTTTTTGTTTGTCTTCTCCCCAAGATTACTTGCACAGCTTCTGCTGTTGCATGAATCGTACTGTTTTTAGCGATTTCAGTTTCTGTTTCACTGCTTAATACTTTATTGTTTATTACTTCATTGCTTACTACTTCACTGCTTACTACCGCAGAAAGATAGAGTTCTCGATCGGTTTTTTTATCAAGCTGGGCATGGACCAAGATGCTTTCAAGTGTGTTAGGAATAGGTCTTTTGTAGTTTAAGGTCATAGTTTTCGTTACGC
>CALDTA010000494.1:0-3152 GCA_937924455.1 uncultured Deinococcales bacterium | reverse complement strand
TTAGATTATCAACTCACTAGCAGAAAAATATTAGGAGAAAAATATGTTGACTCAAAATGAAATGTTAAAAGCGGTTCGTGGTTTTATGTTAAAGACAACTGAAGAGCTAAGTGATGACCAATTACTCAAAACACCTGAAGGATTTAATAACAATATTTTATGGAATCTTGGACATGTTATATCTTCGCATCAAGGAATTGTTTATGCACGTCAGGGTATAGATAAATATACCTCTGAAGAATTTACGAATAACTTTAAGAATGGTTCTTCACCAGCAGACTGGAGTTCTACTCCTGATATTGATGAAGTTAAAAAGCTTATGGTTGAATTGCCTGAGAAATTCGAAGCTGATGTCGCTGCGGGTGTTTTTGCAGAATATACGCCTTGGGAGATTGTTGGCAAAGAAATTGCTACTTGTGAACAGGCTGAGAACTTTAATATATTCCATGAAGGTGTGCATTATGGTTCGATTATTGCATTGAAGAAGTTTGTATAGCCTAATTTGTATTGAAAGTTAAGCTTAAGAGCATCTGAAAAGATGCTCTTTTTTTGTACCCTTGCTACTAAACACACTGGGTTTAGGTTCTGATGCGCTAACGTTTATCTGCTTAACTAAATGAAAGACGTTTTTTGTATTTCTTAGGAGCAAATAAATGGTTACATTAGAAAAGCCAATTCAGAATTATGATCATGATGAAGATACTTTGCAGCTATTACGTGAGACGGTTCGGCGCTTTGCTGTGGAGGAGCTCGAGCCCCGAGCAGAATCCTTCGACGAAGCTGGCAGAATCCCCGATGAAATCTGGCTAAAACTAGGCGAACTAGGTCTATTAGGAATCACCATAGAAGAAGACTACGGTGGTTCAAACATGGGCTATATGGCACATGCTATAGCCATGGAAGAAATCAGCCGAGCTAGTGGTTCACTAGGTTTAAGCTACGTTGCACATTCTAATCTGTGTGTAAACCAACTGAGTCTAAATGGTTCAGAAGCACAAAAGAAAAAATACCTACCTAAACTTATTTCAGGTGAATACGTGGGAGCACTCGCTATGAGCGAACCAGGTGCTGGTTCGGATGTTGTGGGTATGCGAATGACTGCTATTAAGCAGGGCGATACCTATGTGCTCAACGGTTCAAAAATGTGGATTACCAATGGTCCAGATGCTGATGTCGTCATTGTCTACGCAAAAACAACACCTGATGCAGGTTCTAAAGGTATTACGACCTTTATTGTTGAAAAAGGAACTGCTGGTTTTAGTAGTGCTCAAAAATTAGACAAACTTGGTATGCGTGGATCAGCAACTGGTGAGTTAGTATTCGATAATTGTGTTATTCCAGCAGAGAATATGATTGGTGAAGTTGACCGTGGTGTTCGTGTACTCATGAGCGGTTTAGACTATGAGCGTGTGATTTTATCGGCTGGTTCACTTGGCATCATGCAAGCTTGTATGGATATTGTAATTCCTTATGTTCATGAACGTGAGCAATTTGGTAAGCCAATTGGAATGTTCCAGATTATGCAAGCTAAAGTTGCCGATATGTTTACTCGCTTGAGTGCTGCAAGAGCCTACCTATACTTAGTAGCAAAAGCTTGTGATACAAAAACGGTGACTCGAAAAGATGCAGCAGCAGCGTTTTTGTTTGCTTCGGAAAGTGGTGTGACTTCAGCACTAGATGCTATTCAATGTCTTGGTGGTAATGGTTATATCAATGAGTATCCAACAGGGCGGTTGTTGCGAGATGCTAAGCTTTATGACATTGGGGGAGGCACGACAGAGATACGCCGCATGTTGATTGGGCGAGAGCTGTTTGAAGAAAATCTCTAAAGAGAATTTGTAAGCTTATGACTAAATTATGACTAAAGTAAAGATTGTTGAAGTTGGACCAAGAGATGGTTTGCAAAACGAGGCTAAACATCTAAGTGTTGATGATAAAGTAGCGTTGATACAAGGCTTAGCTGAAGCAGGTTTACAAGATATTGAAGTCGGTAGTTTGGTTTCACCCAAGTGGGTACCTCAGATGGCAAATAGTGATGAGGTATATCAGAAAGCTGTGGCTTTGGGCTTGGATGCTGAAAAGTTACATATGCTTGTGCCAAATGCTAGGGGGTTGGCTCGAGCCCAAACGATAGACGTCAAAACAATTGCTGTATTCGTTGCAGCAAGCGATAGTTTTTCAGAAAAAAATATTAACTGCACAGTTCAAGAAAGCATTGAAGGTATTCGTCCTGTTGTTATAGAGGCGCTTGAGGCGGGAATACGTGTAAGAGGCTATGTATCGTGTGTTATTGGTTGCCCATACGAAGGATGGGTTGATTCTGCCAAGGTCGTGCCAGTTGTAGAAGCACTGTTTGATATGGGCTGTTATGAGCTATCGCTTGGAGATACGATTGGTGTCGCAACAGTTCAGCGAATGGGTAACTTGCTTGATGATATTACTGCATCAGTATCTAGTGATAGATTGGCTTTACATTTGCATGACACCTATGGACAAGCTTTGCTAAATGTATTGCTTGGACTTGAAAAAGGTGTTCGGGTATTTGATAGTTCGGTTGCTGGTTTAGGTGGCTGTCCCTACGCAGAAGGTGCGACAGGTAATGTTGCAACTGAAGATTTGCTGTATATGTTGCAAGGTTATGGTTGTGAACTTGATGGTGCGATTGATACAGATAAATTGATTGAAGTAGGGGAGGGCATCAGAAAAGTGGTTGCTAGTGATGGCTCAAAAGTTGCTAAAGCTACCTTGAGGAGTAAAACACGGTTTTTTCCGAAATCAATTTAAAGTCTTATTTGGTTGTTGAAGAACCTACTACAAGAAGAATTATTACAAGAAGAACTAGTTAAGAAAGAACTAGTGAAGAACCGCGCTGAATGAAATCACCTTCAATAAAACGAATGTCTGGTCCATCTAGCGTGTCAAAAGGACGCTCTTCCAAAATGTTTAAGGTTTCTGCCATCATTTTTTCCAGAGGTTGCTGGACAGTACTAAGGTCATAGGCTTTAAAGCTAGCTGTGGGAATATCGTCAAAGCCTACTACCGAAACATCTTCTGGAACTTTTTTTCCTAGTTCAAGTTTTAAGGTGTCTAGTGCGCCAAGTGCGATGGTGTCGTTTGCACAAAAGATGGCATCGGGAGAGCTTTGGGGTGGG
>CALDTA010000493.1:0-14360 GCA_937924455.1 uncultured Deinococcales bacterium | reverse complement strand
TTTACGTGCTCGTGTACATGAAGATATTGCAACTGACCAACTTCGTTCAGACGTAAATTTTCTAGGAACTGCTTTAGGCAATATAGTCTCTGAGCTTGAAGGCGAAGAGATGTTTGCGCTAGTGGAAGATGTACGTCAACTTACTAAGGAGCTACGTGAATTAGAGGGTGTAGGCGAGTGGAAAAAAAGTGAACGCTTGCGTTCTGTTTTACAGGAAAAACTTAGTGAACTAGATTTGGCTGAAGCTGAAAAACTGTTACGTGCATTTACTGTGTATTTTCAGCTTATTAATACTGCTGAAGAGCTGCAACGAGTTCGTATGAATCGTTTGCGTGAGTCACAGGCGACAAGTGAAAAGCCTCGCTCTGAATCTGTCGCTGCTGCGATTAAATCCCTCAAAGATGATGGCTGGCGCTATGAGCAGGTACGTCAATTTGTTGATGATTTGGATATTGAATTAACAATTACGGCACACCCTACAGAAGTTAAACGACAAACTACGAGAATTAAGCTCGAGCGCATTGCTAAAAACCTCCGACAGCTTAGTGATGAGAAGTTGTCGCCCCAAGCTTACCGTGGTCGTGAACAAGCGATTTATGCTGGTATTGCCACGCTTTGGCAAACCAGAGAACTTTTTGACCGCAAGCCAACGGTCTTAGACGAAATGAAATCTGCCCATCACTATTTTGAACATAGTATATTGAAAGCTACACCAAAAATTATGCTCGATATTGATGATTCACTAAGTGTTTACTATCCAGAAGAGCACAGCTCAAAAACCTTTCTCTCACCTGTCATTGGTTTTCGCTCTTGGATTGGTGGCGATAGAGATGGTAATCCTTTTGTAGAACCAGAAGTGACTCAACAGGCTTATATTGCACAGTCGCAACTTGCTATGAAAACCTACCTGAGTGACTTGGACCGCATGGTGCAGAACTTAAGTCAGTGGCAAGAGCGATTAGAACTCGACGATGACTTTAAACAAAGATTTGAAGATTTGAGTGAACAGTTAGGTGAAGCAGACCGTTTTGACGAAGAGCCTTATAGGCAGTACTTGCAATTACTGTATAGGTGTTTAGAGAGTGAGCTCGAGCTCACGCAATCAGAAAAAAATGAACGTCTAGAAGATGCTTTTGGCTATCCAGATAGTATCAAGGGCTATGTAAGTGATTTGCTAAAACTTGAAGATAGTTTATGGAAAACTAAGGGCAAACGGGCAGCAGAAGCTTTTGTCCGTCCAAATGTCTACCGTGCTGCTGCTTTCCAGTTTCATCTCACCCCTTTAGATATTCGTGAACATTCTAAAGTTCATGAAATCGCAGTGGCAGACTTACTAGCCTACGCTGGTATTTGCTCAAACTATAAAGAGCTAGATGAAGATGCCCGTATTGCAGTGCTCGAAAAAGAGCTTTGCAACAAACGCCCTCTTGCACCTGTAGGCGCAGATTTAGTCTATGAAACAACAAGAGCGTTGAGCTTTCTTGAGGTGTTCAAACAAGTACAGAATCGCTTTGGCGAAGATGCAACAGGAAGCTATATTGTCTCTATGACCGAAGGTGTGTCAGATATCTTAGAGCCTTTATTGCTTGCTAAACAGACTGGACTTATGGCAATTGATGCAGTGCCGCTTTTTGAAACGGTACAAGATTTGCAAAATGCACCTGAAGTACTAGACCGATTATTTAATATTCCCTGCTACAAAGCCCATGTCGACGTGCGTGGTTTACAGGAAGTCATGATTGGCTACTCGGACTCCAATAAAGATGCTGGCTTTTTATCTGCGAATTGGGCGCTTTATCAAGCACAAGAAAAAATTACCCAAGTTTGTAAGGCACATGGCATTCCTTTACGGATTTTCCACGGTCGTGGCACGAGTATCGGTCGTGGTGGTGGTCCTGCAGGCAAGGCAATCTTGGCACAACCTGCGGGTTCAGTCGGTGGTCGTATGCGCATTACCGAACAAGGCGAGGCGCTTTCCGAACGCTATGGTGATGTTGATTTAGCCCATAGACACCTTGAGCAAGTGACCCACGCCTTTATTCTTTCTTCTGCCAAAGAAGCTAGCGAAGCTGCAAACATTCCAGATGCTTACAGACAAGCGATGGACGCTGCAGGGGAGAGAGGTAAAAACTTTTATAGAAGTTTGCTTGAAGCAGAGAACTTTTTAGACTTTTATCACACCATTACACCAATCGAGGAAATTAGTCGCTTAAAGATAGGTTCTCGTCCTGCTAGACGTAAAGGAGAGAGGTCTTTAGACAACCTTAGAGCTATTCCTTGGGTCTTTTCTTGGACACAATGCCGTGCAAATTTGCCTGGATGGTTTAGTCTAGGTACTGGTTTTGAAGATACCGATAATGAATTGCTCAAAGAGATGTATCAAGAGTGGGCATTTTTCAAAACCTTGATTGATTTTGCCCAAATGAGTCTAGCAAAAGCTGATATGGGGGTACTTGCTAGCTATTTTGCGTTGGTCACCGAGGACATGAAAGAACAGTTTTGGCCAATTATCTTTGATGAATACCAAAAGAGTGTTGCGATGATTGAATCTATTACGGGTAAGGCATTGCTCGCCGATGACACAACGCTTGCTAGAGGCATAACACTGCGTAACCCCTATGTTGATCCAATTTCATATCTTCAAGTTGAATTGTTGCAACGTCTTAGAAGACTTTCATCAACAGATTCTACTATTGAGGCTGAAGAAAACAACAGTAGTGAGTTCCAAGAGGAGCAAAAAGAGCTCGAGTCCGCTGTGTTAATCAGTTTAATTGGTGTTGCGGCAGGTATGAGAAATACTGGCTAAGTGTGCTAGCTGTTAAGTGTGCTAGCTGTTTAAAGGATTACGCTTGCGCTTAAGTATTTTGCTTTCGCACTTCTTAAAGCTAGTGTTGTAGATTATTAGCGTTTGCACTCTTAGAGCTTAGGCGGTTTGCTTTTAATAAGTATCAAAGTTATGTTGTTACGCTTTAAGGTTAAATGTCGAAGTTACTTAAAAGAGTTAGTATCTTCTTTGTAAATGCAATATAATGAAATTATAAAGTCAGTGAATTTTGTTTTCTGCTGTCCAAGAAATATGCATGACAGCTAGATAATTCTCACATGATTTATACGATTTATGAGATAGGATAAGACTATGTCTATGTTATTTAGTGGAGGACCTGTACTAGTCATCTTTATAATCGTGATGTTGTTGATATCAATGTACGCAATGTATGTGTTTCTTGATAGATTATGGCAAATTTCACGAGAACGTTTAGATGGTGACAGGCTGATGGATTCAGTCAATGCAGCTATAGACTCAAGAGATGTCGATGCTGCACTTGCTGTTTGTGATGAGCATGGGGGACCAATTGGTCGTGTGCTTGAATATGCACTTACAAGATTGCCCTTCGGTAGAACTGCAGTAGAGGCTGCCTTTCAAGAAGCAAGTATTGAAGAAGAGCAGCGGCTAACTAGAGGGTTGCGTTCTTTAGCAACGATTGCACAAATTGCACCACTGCTTGGGCTTTTAGGCACAGTGCTTGGTATGATTATTGCTTTTAATGATTTTTCCCAACAAGGCGCAGCTTCTGTCGCTTCTGTTGGACGTGGTATCAGTACAGCTTTGATTACCACAGCAGCTGGTCTGGTCATTGCTATTCCTGCTTTGATTGGTTATAACTTTTTGTCTGGAAAAGTCGAACTTATTTTGTCTGAAATAGATAGACGTCGTGAAGAGTTTATGGGACGTGTTGCACAAGTGGTATCAGCTAGAAAAGCTACTTCAACAAGCGTCAGTAACCCAACGCATGACGACCTATTAGGAGATAGGCATGAGCCAATCAGGCCGCCCCGCTAGAACCACTAGAACCAGAGGACGTCAACGCACATCGCATTTGGGTCAGGTGGTAAATTTAGATTTGACACCAATGGTCGATATTATTTTCTTGCTTATCATTTTCTTTTTGGTAACAACAACCTTTGTTGACTCTGAAGCAGGCATTCCTATTGATTTACCCTCTGCGCCTAGCGCAAGCTTGTCAATTAATGATTTGCCTACGGTGACCATCAACGCTAACCGAGAAATACTCGTAAACAATGCTGTGATTCCAACTGAGCAGCTCAGCACAGTTATGGAAGATGAGCTAACACGAATTGGTACAAGCAATGTGGTTTTGAGGGCAGATCAGAGTGTTCCACATGGGATTGCTGTAGAAGTGATTGATTTGCTAAAGCAAGCTGGAGCAGAGCGTATTAGTATTGCTGCAGGGGAGTAGCAACGATGTTTAATTTTGACCGCTATAGTCAGCTTTTTTCAAATGTAAATCAGTCTAGGAGACGTAGGCGAGCTTTCCTAACCTCACTTTTGCTGCATTTACTAGCCTTGCTTGCCTTACTTGCTTTTATTTTGTTTCCAAGGCTACAACGTCCGTCAGAGTCTTATATCGTTCTAGATGTTGGAACGCCAGCCTTAAGTAGTGAATTTGTCAATGCAGCAGCAGCAGATGCCAATGCGCCAAGTAGTGATCAGGTTGATGTAGCGTCTGAACAACTTGGTGTGGCGCAAAGCGCTGAAGCACCAGAGGTTGCAGGTGCGGAGAATCCTGTACAGGTAGCTGAGCAAGCAGCTTTTGAAGCAGATACAGTAACTCAAACACAGGAGCCAGTTTCTTTAGCTGAACCATTAACACAAGCACTAACTGAGCCTTTACCAGAGGCAGTCAGTGAAGTAACAGCAGTGCCAATTGAAGATGCTGTTGTACCTGACAACGTTATTGAGGAAGCACCAGAGTTCTCTCCTAACATAGAACAAGTGATAGATTCTCCTTTAGAAGCAAATCAAGACGCGGTAAGTGCGCTTATTCAAGCAAGTGAAGCTATCAATTCATCAGAAACTGCAGATGAACCATTTGAACCACTCCCTGTGGCAACAGAAATTTCTGATTCAGCAGCGCAGCAGCTTATTCAATTACAGGAGTCACTTTTACAGCAGCCAGAGGAAACTCAAACACAAGCTGAACAGGCAAATGTTACTATTGGTGAAACTTCACCTGAAGAAGCCGAAGTTGTTGATGTTGCTTTAGAAGAGGTGCTTGAAGTTGATACAAATCAAGAAGCAAATCAAGAAGCAAATACTGAAAATACTGAAACACCTCAAGATGAAGAACAAACTGCCACTGCACCAGATCTGAGCGCAGGCGCTTCAGCAAGCCTCGAAATCCCTGAACAATCAGAGCAGCTCTCAGCAGCGTCACGTTTAAATAACCTACGGGATCTATTTCGTAATAGAAGCAACGAAGAGTTTGTTCCGCCAAGACCTGAGGAAGTCCCTGAAGAAGTTGTCGAAACAGCAGATGTTGCACCGAATACAATGTTCCTTGCCACAACGCCAGAAGAACCTAATCTTGACCGTCCTCTTGAAGAAGCAGCTCAGCCTTTGGCAGATATTATGAATGTGCAGGACGTCCCACTTAGTCAAAGTGCTGTTGGTAATCCTGAAGTTCTGGCTTTTAGTGAAGATAACAATCAAGATAGCAATGCAGAGAATGTAGAAGGGGACAACCTCACAGGTGCTGCAAATGCGCCAGTAGAAACTGCCCCTGAAGGTGGAACGGATAGCATTGCAAGGCAAACTGGTGAGCCAAATGATGATGCAAATCCTGAAGCTTTAGGGCTTGCTGCTGGTCCAGATGGATCACTTTTTCCAACTGGTGCGCCCTTGCCACCAGAGCCGTTTAGTATGACTAAAGAACGTCCGTTGTCAGTCATGGTAGACAATGTTTTTGGCTATCCACAAAATGGTCTTAGGGAAACTTCAACAGTGTTTGAAATGCCAGTTGAAGGTGGTTTAACCCGTCTTATGCTTATCTTCGATAAAGATACGCCTGCTAGAGTTGGTCCAATTCGTAGTGCTCGAGACTACTTTTTAGATATCTCTGACGGTCTTGGTTCGGTCATGGTACACGTTGGTGGTTCACCGTCAGCACTGGCTAGAATTGAGCGTAATAGCACGCAAACTTTTGATGGCTTAAGCAGTCCACTTTTTGCACGAGATAGTTCGCGCACTGCGCCTTACAACACCTACAGTCAGGGTAACGATTTGCGCCGAGAAATGACGAGATTGGGCTGGAATAGAGTCAACAACATTCGGGGCTTGATTTATAAGCCAGATGATGCGTTGCCAGAGGTTAGCTCGAAAACGATTCGTTTTTCGAGTCAGTACTCAACAGGCTTTCGCTATGTTCGTAATCTAGCAAGCTACCAATGGGTGCGGAACGGTGTTGATGCAGTAGATATCAATGGTGTATCTGTCAAAATGGATGCTGTTGTGCTTGCGACTTCTGCTGCGAGTGTCATTCCAGGTGACTCAGCAGGGCGCTTGAATGTGAATACCCGAAGTGGTTTAGCAACCTTGTATATTCAGGGTAAAGCAATCGATGGTCAATGGAGTTCACGTGGTGGTTTTAGCTTTATTAGTAATGAAGGTGAAGCGATTGATTTGACACCTTTTAAAACATGGGTGACTTTCATTCCACCTTGGGCGAGTGTTAACTAGCTATTTAGTAGGTAGGCTCTTATGGCTGATTTCTGGACTGAAGCACAAAACCTTTTTGCTAAAGGTGACTATTGGGAATGTCATGAGGTTTTGGAAGAAGTTTGGCTAACAAGTAATGACCTGCATAAAGAATTTTATGCAGGTGTTATTTTGTGTGCTGCGGCACTGCATAAGGCGAGGGCCATGGGCAATGCTAGAGGTGGGCGCAGGAACTATGCAAAAGCGCTCAAGCATCTTGCACTTGTTCCTGATAGTTTTCACGAAACAGATGTTCGGGAGTTAGAAGCACGTGTTCACCAAGCGTTGCGGGATGATAGTTTGATGCCAGTTATTCCAGTTATAAAATAAGATTTTGAAAAGAGCAGGGTGTATGTCAGAACGTAAAGTAGATGGTTTAGAACATGAACAGATGCGTGCAAGACGTCCTAATGTTGGCGGTCGCTTAGCTCGTAACGCTGAAGGAAAGGTTTTTGCAGGTGTACTTTCTGGAATTGCTGAGTATACAGGCGCTAATCCAAAAGTTGTTAGAGCGCTATTTGTAGTGGCAACACTGTTAAGTGCAGGTATTGTTGCCATTGGCTATCTATTACTTTGGATGTTGTTACCAGCAAAGTAATGAAGGTTCTTTGAGCTTTTGAGGGGTATCTCATGGAGTAACGACTGAAATGTCTTTAGTTCTTGAGCTTTTCAGTTTATGTCCCGCTAATTTACCACGCAATGAATCATAGAACCGTAATTAAGCAAAGTATTCAGCTTCTAAAAAGCTACATTCATTTTCTAAAGCTTGGCTCAAGCGCTGTTTATAGGCTTCTTTTGAAATTTCTATTGCGCCAAAGCGTTTGAGATGCTCGGTTGTGTATTGCACATCAAACAAGCTGTAGTTTTGTTGTTTTAAATGTTTTAGTAAGGTTGCCAGTGCAACTTTGCTAGCATCGGTCACTCGACTGAACATACTTTCTCCAGCAAATAAGCCACCGATGCTTACACCGTAAACACCACCTACAAGTTGATTATCTTGCCATGTTTCTACGCTGTGAGCATAGCCGTAGTGATGCAACTGTGTGTAGAGCCTAACAATATCTTCGTTTATCCAAGTTTCTTCACGGTCTGGCGCAGCTTCGGCGCATTTTCGCATGACTTCAGTAAAAGCGGTATCAAAAGTTATTTGGAACTTCTGCTGACCTAAGGTGCGCTCGAGCCGTCTTGATATATGAAAGTTATCTAGTGGAATAATTGTTCTTGGGTCAGGATCAAACCAATAGAGCTTGCTGTCTTCTTGTGATTGTGCCATAGGAAAAATACCAATGGCATAAGCTTGCAAAAGGATTTCTGGCGTAAGGTCATCCATCACAGTATTTAGTATTCAGCAAGGTAATTTTTCAATTCCCAGTCATGCACCGTTATACGGTATTTATCAAACTCTTTATTCTTAGCTTGAATAAAGTGGTTAAAGATATGATCTCCAAGCGCTTTACGCATGACACGGTTTCGTTGCAGATAGACAAGCGCTTCACGTAAGGTGCCAGGTAGCTCCTTAACTTTGTGTTTGCGCTTATCCCTAACGGACATATCGTAGATATTACGTTGAATTGGGGGTGCAGGTAATTGTTTAGATTCAATACCATCAATACCCGCAGCGATGATTGCGCTAAGTGCTAAGTAAGGGTTACAGGCAGCGTCAGGAATGCGCAATTCGACTCTAGTACTGCTACCCCTGCGTGAAGGTATACGCACCATAGTGCTGCGGTTAGCGGCTGACCAAGCAATGTTGGTCGGGGCTTCAAAGCCAGGTGTTAGACGTTTATAAGAGTTGACAAGTGGATTGGTAATAGCCACCATACCAGAAGCATTTTTTAGTAACCCAGCGATAAAGTAAATAGCAGTTTTGGAGAGTTGGTATTCAGCTTTGGGATTATAAAAAGCGTTTTCACCATCTTTAAAGAGCGACAGGTGTAAGTGCATACCAGAACCATTGATGTTTGCTATGGGTTTAGGCATAAATGTTGCATGGAGTCCGTGTTGGATAGCAATGCGTTTAACAATTAATTTGAAGGTCGTGATGCTGTCAGCAGCTTTTAGGGCTGGCTGATATTTAAAATCGATTTCGTGTTGACCATGTGCCACTTCGTGGTGAGCAGCTTCTATTTCAAAACCCATCTCAACCATAGCGTTGACCATGTCACGTCTGGCTTCTTCACCTAAATCAACAGGGGCTAAATCAAAATAACCTGCTGCGTCGTGCGTCTCTGTGGTTGGGGAGTTATTATCATCTCTTTGAAACAAAAAGAACTCAGGTTCAGGACCAACATTCAGCCCGTCAAAGCCTAGTGCTTCTAAGCGTTCGATTTGGCGTTTAAGAGCGTAGCGAGGATCGCCAGGAAATGGTTTGTCATCAGGAAAACTTACATCACAGATAAGCCTTGCAACGTTACCCTGATTACCAGTTTCGATGATATCGGGGAAGATAAGGAAGCTGCTTAAATCAGGTTTAAGCAACATGTCTGATTCTTCAACACGAGTAAAACCGTTGATAGAAGAACCGTCAAACATAATTTCACCATCAAGTGCCTTATCAAATTGTGATAAAGGTACTTCAACGTTTTTGTTCATGCCCATGATATCTGTAAACATGAGACGAAGGAATTTCACATCTTCTTCTTTAAGTTTCTTTTTGATTTCAGCAATACTTAGTGACATACGTTGTGACACTCCTGATGATGAGTAGGCAATAAAACTTTATTAGGTATCAGCTTTAGTAGATATAGGCCTTGTTAGATAGTTTCATAGCATACATGATTTTTGATACTAGTGTACATGCAATTATTACCAAAAAGTTATTTTTTTGTGACAGAATCTTTAAAATATGCTTTTAGGGTATAACGTGGAAGCAAAAAATGGTTGTTTTGGCTTTTATACTTTTAGTTTTGGTGCAACTGATTATGTGGTTATGCCATGTTTGAAGGCAGCTTAAAATTTCTGTGAAGCTTTGAGTGAAACTTTGAGTGAAGCTTTGAGCGAAACTCTGATTAAAGCCCTGATTGAAGCCCTGATCAAAGCCCTGATTAAAGCCCTGATTAAAACTCTGATGTGAAGCTTCGCATTGAATCTTTTATCAAATCCCATCATATCCCAATGTCATAGCTGATATAACTATAATGCTGATGTTGCAACTTGGACTTTTTTACATACTTCTTTTGGCCTTACAAGGTGTGATGTCTGCATTATTTAGTAACACACCAAGCCCTGACTTATTTTTAATAGCAGCTGTAAGTGTTTTATGGCATTTGCGACCTTGGCGTTCTGTACTTTTTGCTTTTTGTGTTGGCTTAGTTCAAGACTTAGTGGGCTATGGCTATATAGGCTTTCATGCAATTGCTTTAGCAGGGGGTATTTTTGTTGCCTTGTTTGTTGCTACACAGATCAGGCAATCAGGAATTTTTGAACGCCTTATTGTGGTTGGTGTTGCTTTAGTAACTAAGTGGGCACTATTTTTTGCACTTGTGGCTTGGCTTTACGATCGGAATGCCTTGATTGAAATCTTTCGAGTTGCACCATTAGAGATAGTCTTTACAGTAGTACTAGGTCTTATAATTTTGCCGCTTGTTGATGCATTGATGAAGCGAAATGGTATTTTGCGCCGTGAATTTTTGTAACGTGAATTTTTGTAACGTGAATTTTTGGAGCGTTAGTATAAATACCTTCTGAGCTTCCCCCTAATTAATCTAGAGTATGTAGCTCAAAGTAAGTAACTTTATCATCTAAAGTTCATAAATTTCGTATCCTTTAAACTTGTATAGAAAGTATGCTGTATTAAGAGGTCTGAAAGCTCATTAGACATATCTTTATGCTTCATTAGTATCTTCTGGTATCTCTAGTGTTGTTATATCTATTAGCGTTTCCACGTAATGTTGACCCATGCTAAATGAGTTCGTTCCTACTCGTTACGAAGCTCGCCGATTAACTGACCTAAGTCAGTTAATCGTGGAAGAGCTTTATGTTTAAGGTTTTTGAATTGATAACTAAATGTATAGAACAGTAAAAAATAAACGCTATTCCAAGCATCATGCTGTGATAGCTCCACCGAGTTTGGGTACGCCAGAATCAAAGGCTGTAACTGGTAGATTGTGGTTGCTCTTTGTGATTATGCTTGCTTTATTACTGCTGTTTTCGGTTAGATTAGCTTACTTACAGTTTGTACATGTAGATACCTTTCGCTTGCGTAGTCAAGATAACTATGTGGGCAAGGTAGATATTGTTCCTTTGAGGGGCAAAGTCTTGGCTCGAGACGGTACGGTTCTTGCAGACAGTCGCTTGGCAGTTGATTTGGTCTACCGTGGTGGAGATGTTGCTCAAAAAGCTCGTATTGAACACTTACTAGGGCAAGACCTAGTTTTAGAAGACCCTGATTTGACTGATACACGAGAAAAGCAACACGGCAAAGTTGTAATTTGGGATGTTGATTACAGCTTGATTGCTGCTCTAGAAGAGTTGATGGTCGAACAGCCTGTTCTGGATAGTGGTTATTTTACAGGGGAAACCTCGCTTTATGTTCGTAGACGTAAAGAACGTTTTTATCCAACTCAAAATGCAGCGCACTTAATTGGTTATACCCGCGAAGAAAAAGATGAACAATTTTTTGGTGTCAGTGGTATTGAAGGCTACTATAACGAAGAACTTTATGGCGTAGATGGCGAAGAGTTTATTGAGATTGATAATAAGCGCCGTGTTGTGGGGCGATTTGAAGACTTTATAACCCCTGCTGAACCTGGTAAAAATATCGTTTTAACGATTGATCTTGAGTTACAAGCGAAAGCAGAAAAAGTATTGGCTGAAGCTTTACCTTATGTGAATAAACAGAGGGTAGCCAAAGAGCTCGAGCTCATGGATCAGCTTCGTGGTGCTATTGTAGCTATGGACCCTAATACAGGTGAAATTTTAGCTTTAGCGAGTTATCCAAGCTACGACCCACATATTTTTACCAAACGACCCATTGTTTCTGAAGATATTTCTGGGTTGCTTGAAGACACGACAGATTTTCCTATGCTCAATCGTGCCGTGAGTGCCTTTCCACCTGCATCAACTTTTAAACTTCTGACAAGTTACACCTTGATGGATAAAGGGCACATTACATCTGAAACAGTTTATCCTTGTGCTGGTCAATTTTATTTTCGTGATTTGGTCATGCGAAATTGGGCAGGCTACTCAAAAGGTTCTTATAACGTAAAAGAAGCAATAGCTGATAGTTGCAATACATTTTATTTTAATGCCTCTGCACAAACACCTGATGTAGGTCAAGGCTGGTCACAATTTTCTAAAGAGCTTACGGATAATGCTAAAGCTATGGGCTATGGCAGTGTGGTTGGCATTGGCGTACTTGAAGAACGTGCAGGTCTTGTGCCTGATGATGAATATTCTCGTTTGCAACGTGGTTTTGCATGGCGTCCTGGTGACACTTTAAATATATCGATTGGTCAAGGAGATTTGCTCGCTACACCTGTTCAGGTAACACAGTTGAGTGCAACCATTGCAATGGATGGCAAACAGTATAAACCGCACTTGGTTAGACAAATTGGTGATGAGCGGATTTTGCCAAGCCTTAAAATTATCGAAGGTCAGTCTTGGAGACATGTACGTGATGGTATGCGCCTAATGATGACCGACTATGGTGGACGATGGCTGTTAGGACCAAATACCTTTCCTGTATCGATTGCTGGTAAAACAGGTACGGCACAAAACGGTAAGGGTGATGGCTTTGAGCATTCTTGGTTTACTGGTTTTGGTCCTGTGGAAAAACCAGAAGTTGTGGTGACTGTGTTTATTGAGAATGGTGGCTCGAGCAGTGCTGTGGCTATTCCTATAGCAAGAGACTTTTTAGCAGCCTACTGGAATGTTCAACCTTAAGAAAGGTTCAACTTTAAGGAAAGTTCAACTTTAAGAAATATTTAACCTTAAAAATCTTTCACATTGCATTTTATTTTGCAAATGGGATATGCAAACTTATAGGTTTGTTAGACTGAACCATCTATATAAAATAAACTGGGGATTATTACACTATGAAAATTCGTGGTAGGCGTTCAGGAATCTATATCAGCTTTGATAAATATGAATCTGTAGAAGATGTAAAACGACAGTTGGAAGCACAATCAGCAGCTTTGGCTGGAGAGTGTTATTTTGAAGTGGCTGATAAGCTGCCATGGGATTTAGTAAAAGCGGCTTCTGAAATAATAGAAACTGTTGGCGGAACAATTGCTGGTTTTCAAGGTGTTGAACAGCAATCCACGGTGACGACTGCTGCACCACCTGTTAAAAAAGCTGGTGGAGAAACAAAAATTATTGCACGAACTGTTCGAAGTGGTGGACGTGTCGAATCCACTGGTTCTGCTATTATTCTAGGTGATGTGAATTCAGGTGCAGAGATTGTAGCTGAAGGCGATGTTGTGGTTGTTGGTGCTTTACGGGGTTTAGTCCATGCAGGTTCTAGTGGTAATGAATCAGCTATTATTTGGGCGCAAGACTTTAAATCTGCAAATTTAAGAATTGCAAGCTATATGACAGATGATAGTGCTTTGCTAGAGGGTATAGAAAAGTCAGCGGTTGTTTTTGTACATGATCAATATATGCAAATTAAAGATTGGTCTTAGCTTCTCCAAATTTAAATTCATTATCTGATGTCAACGGTTTACATTGCAGTCTATGTAGTAAAGCTCGAATGCCCTTGGGTGACTAGCCTTAAGGAAAAACGATCTCTGATTAGTCCTTTAGTCAATAAAATTAAAACAAGATATTCTTTGTCTGCTGCACGTCTGGATGGCGTTGAATCTCATACTTGGGAGACAATAGGGGTAAGTGTGATTGGTGGGGATAGAGTTGGGCTCGAGCGTCTTTTATACAAAATAGATAATTTTGTTGCATCTCACAGCTTATGCACAGTAGTAGAAAGCTCTGTAGAAGTTGAAGTTTGGTCTGAAGAAGCGTAAGTGTTTTAGAAGTCAGTAGTTATGGCATTTGTATTACTAATTCCAGTACGACCGATTCTGTTTTGATGTTCATGTTGACTTTAAACTATGCCTTAAACGGTAATACGAAAGTGTTTCTCGCTGCTAGACTCTTTTTTGCAACTGCTATTAAAATTAGAAGTAATTTAAATTTTGCAAAAAAGTTGCAGTTTAAAACGAACAAAATCCTTCTTAAGGTTCATCATTGAAAGTGTGGGTTTTGTTTCACAAAATACTGTTACTACAGCGACAACTGATACTAAAAGGGTATGTTTTGGACGCTAAACTCTAAAAAGCTTATGGGTACAGATATGTCTACAGATATGCCTACAGAATAGTATAGCTAATTCAGATTATTTACCCTTAGATTTTCACTTGTTAAAGCACTACTTGTTCAAATCCTAAACTTCTGAGATACAAGAGCAGTTGTTGTTGAAAATATTCAGAGGGACAGCATGGCAAAATCAAAGATTAATGTTGTTTCATTGATTTATTCTGAAGGTTGTGAATCACCCCCAAATTAATCTAAAAAGCCTTTGAAATAAGGGATAACTTCAAATTGAACTTAGTCAAACTACTTGTAAGTTTTTTGTCGGGGACATTAGGGTTGACATGCCCGACTAAGGCGTTTTATATTTACATTCCGCTCGCAGGGAAAACCCTTCAGGGAAATCCAAGAGTGGAAGGAACCATGACAACTAATTAAGAGGAAAGAACGACTTAGAAACCTTTAGAAATAAAGTAGCTAACAGGAGTTGGTTACTATAAAAATAGTAATATAAAGATATGAAATTCGTTTCATATACTTTTATAAACAGTGAGACGAA
>CALDTA010000492.1:0-19517 GCA_937924455.1 uncultured Deinococcales bacterium | reverse complement strand
ATCTGTCTGCTCTGTTTCTATTTGTTCTGTACCTACTTCTTGGGTGTCTACCTGTTGTGTGTCTATCTGTTGTAACGTGCCATCACTCGCAAATTCACCAACGATGTTTACAAGTGCATCACTTCTTAAATCTGGTGGAAGTGGGTAGATAACGGTTGTGTCGGCTTCTAAACCTTCAATTGCGATTTGTCCTGCGACTTCATCAATAATCTTTACTGTAGTTTGTTTTGATTTGTCAGCAACGATAGTGTAGAGGTAAACATCGCCACCTTCAACTTTGACTGCACTTGCAGGCACGATGATGCCTTCGGCAAGTTCAACATCGTAAATGAGTTCTGCCACGCTACCTGACGGTATACGTTCAGTACTTGGTGCAAGATCAGCTACAAAGTCCATGAGCCTTTGCTGATTTGGGGCAGAGGATGAACGGGTGATGGTTGCAGGGTAGTCATTACCATTGTAGCTAATACTTATATCTGTAGTATCTCGAAGTTTGGAAGCATCTTCTGGCGGGACGCTGAATTTGGCAAGTTGTTTGTCCGTACTGACTAACCTAAAAAGTGGATTACCTGTAGCTACGAATTCACCTTCTTCGATGAATAGTTCTGCAATTTCGCCAGTGAAGGGTGCTTTGACTGCTGCATCATCTACAGCTTTTTGTGCTTGATTGATTTGGGCTCGAGCCTGTTCAACCTGCACTTCTAAAAGTGCTATATTTTCTGTCCCACTACGGTTCACTTGTGCAAGAGAATCCCGCACTTGCCTGAGGTTTGCTTGTGCTTGTTGGTAACTCGCTTCAAGCGCAAGCACATCAACTCTAGCGATACCACCAACATCAAGTAGGGCTGCACCTTCTTCGTATTGTTGCTTGGTGAGATTTAGATTACTTTGAGCTGTTGTGAGTTGTACTTGGAGTTGCCCACCAGATTCACCTGTAGAACGTCTTGAGCTATCTAGGTTTATTTGTGCTGATTCCAGCGCTAACTGGGCATTGCGTAGTTGGATTTGTGCATTTTCATCATCTAGTCGCATGATGACTTCGTCTTTATTTACTAAGCTACCTTCACGCTTTAATATACTTTGTAACTGCCCTGTGGCAGAGGCTGCCACACGACTGTCTTGACTAGGTTCGATACTCACGGATGCACTTCTTGTGGCGGTTAGCGTGCCAGCTCGAGCCTTGATGACTCTAACCTGTCGTCCTTCTTGTGTTTCTATATTTTCGCTTGAACTACCTGAGGCTGTAACAGTTTCAGAATTATTGCCACTGCTACTTTCACCTGAAGATTCATTCGCAGTAGTAATTTCTGTAGTCTGAGCTGCTTCTTCCTGAGCAGTGAATTCTTTTTGTGGAGGTCGACATGCCACTATAGCAATGCTTGAAACAAACAGAAGGCTTAAAACAATAATTCTATAACGTTTTGTAGGGGGATTCGATTTCGCATTCATACTTAAACCTGCGTTTTCTTTTTGTGGAGATTATGGAGATTGTGGAGATAGGGTATAGGCTAGAGATAAAATAATTTTGTTTAAAATAGGTCTTGCTAAGGTTCTCTTTAAAAGCGGAATCCCCTCTAGCTCCCCTTTAGAAAAGGGGAGGACTTAAAGAGCTTTTTGCAAACTTCCCCCTTTAAAAAAGGGGGACCGAGGGGGATTCTTGCTTTTACTACTGCCTCTTTTATTGCTGCGCTGTCAAATCAATCGGCAACAACGTACCTGCCTGCAAATTAAGCAATGCATTCAAGTAACTATGCTGCGCTTGCATATAAGCAATCTGTGCTTGTGATGTTGAAAGTTGCGTTTGGTTATACGTAATTTCAGGAATCAAACCACTATCTAAACGTTGCTTTTCTAAACTAAGACGCTCTTGAGCGTTGCGTAAACCATCTAGTTCTACACTTCTACTATTAAAGGCATTTTGCGCTAAGTTGAGTAAGCTTTGTGCTTGAATCCCTAAACCACGACGTGCTTCGCCAACACCTTCTTGTGCACGACCGAGTTGTAGCTTGGCATCGTCGATTTGTTTGCGTGAAGAGTAGCTTGGATCAAGTAGGTCTAAACCTATTTGTGCCATCTCTGCACCTTGCTTAACTTGCAAGAGGGTTGGATGATTTTCCAAAGCAGCTTTGACTTGGTCAAGCGTTGGTAAAGGCAGACTTATGTCAGAAGAAATTGGCTGTAAGGCGTAATTTGGAACACCTAAAAGGCTTGATAGATTGCTGTTAGAAAGGCGCATACCTTCTTCTGCAAATTCAAAATTTTGTTGTGCTCCTGCAAGGTCATTTTCTGCATCTTTGACATCTAGCTGAGTAGCACCACCACGGTCAAAACGAATTTGAGCGATGCGTAATCCTTGCTGACTTAGCCCAAGTGCTTGGCTTGCTAGGTTGCGCTGTGCTTCTGCTTCTAGTGCATCTGTGTAAGCTTTTACAAGTTCGCTTTGTGTCTCGTAGAGTGTTTGTGTGTAGTCTGCTTGTGCCATTGCAGAACGGTGTTGTGCTTGGATGATGTCTGGTTTGATGGCCAGTGGATCGGCTTGTACGCGTGAGAGTGAGACTTGGGAATCAGAGAGCTCGAGCTGCGCTGTGATTACATTCGTGCGTTGACTGACACGTTGCAGGATATCTTGAAGACCAAGTGAAAGTGCTGTGTTTTGGGCAGTTTCTTGAGCAGTAACAAAAGTAGTTAAAGTAATGAGGGCTAGTAGGCAAAGAAATCGTTTCATTTAATTATCCTCCTGAGATAGGTAAGTTAAAACTTCTGAAATAGGTACACCATACTGGCTATAGCTAGCGAGTACAGCACTTAAAATAGAAAACTCAGCTTGCTCAACAGCAAGCTTGGCTTGACTAAGGGCTACAAAAGATTGTTGTTTTTCAAATAAAGGTGCTAAGCCTAGTTCAATACGCTGCTGTACTGCTTCAAAATCTGCTTCAGCATTGGCTAGGGCTTGTTCTTTAGTTTTTAAACTACGAATTGCTTGATTGATGTTTTGTTGTAGTTGTAAACGTTCTAGTTCGGCTTGCTGTTCGGCTGCTTCTATGCCAGCTTTAGCTGCTTCAAGCTGTGTGTCAGCAATTTCTAAATTACGAATTGCTGCAGGTGAAATGTTCATAGAAAGACCAACAATGAGGTCGTTGTTATTTGACACAGTAGCACCACTACTTGGTAATGCTTGATCACTAGCCTGATAGCTGTAACTTATTTTTGGTTGTAAGGTACGTGTTTCTATCGAAAAAGATAAATTGCTTTCGTCATTCAAGTAGCTGTTATAGCTCAGTTGAGCGACAGGGTAGAGGTTTCGTTCAAAAGTATCTTTGAGAATTTCTACTTGCCTTAAGTTAAAACCTGCTTGAACGATGTTTGGATTCTTTTCGCCAACCACATCATAGACAGGTAACGGAATGCTTACTCTTGGCAAGTCGATGCTATTTGGGTCGGTGCTGATAAGCTGAGCCAAAGCAGCAGTCGCTAGGACTATGCCATCTTTAGCTGCTTGTGTTTGATCTTCAGCCTCAAGAACACGCAAGTTAGCATTGCGTAAAGATGCATCGGTAGCAGCACCACGTTCAAATTGCGTTTCTGTAATGTTTAGTCCATCAAGTGCTAGGCTAAGCCCTTCCTCTGCAAGCGTTAAAGCTTGTTTGGCAATTTCTAAATTGCGAGCAGCTTCAATTGCACCTATTTCAAGCGCTGCTAGAGTTGACCTATAAGTCATATTTGATTGCGATAGGTTGATGTTTTGCCTAGCAAGCTCATCAGCAATATCACCAAAGGCAAATGGGCGAAAGCTTAAACCAACACTTGCTTGCGTTGTGCCAACGATTGTATTGTCCAGATTTGTTGGCTCAGTTTGATTCTGAGTTTGACCTGTAGCAACAAAGCTCACATCTACATCGTTGCGAGCATAGCCACCAGTGATTTCCAGTGCTACTGGGTCAAGAACCATGTCAACTTGTGCTTGGGCAATGTCTCTGGCGGCAGCTACACCTGCTAGATTTGGGTTTTGCTTAACGTAGTCTAGAAAGCTAGCGAGTTGGGCATTATTTTGTATATGGTTTTGCGCTTGCCCCATTTGCGCTTGACCAGCTAGCCACAGTAATAAAACTGCAGCGTACAAAACAGTTCTGAGTTTAAAGCGCGATAGTATTTTAGAATACTTATTGGTAGGGTAGTGATTTCTTTTCAAGTGTAAGTACTCCAATCATTAAAAGGTAATAGCATTAAATAAGCAGTGTTATTAAAAAGCAGTATCTTTCAAAACATCCTGATTTCTATCTAAGATGTTTTTACTGATTCGTAAAAGTGTGCGGATATCTTCTTCACTCACGCCTTGCAAGCCGTCTCGACTTACGTCATTCCAAGAAGCTTGCATTTCTTTACGAAGCTTGATACCTGCCTTGGTGAGTTTTAACTGAACTTTACGTTTGTCATTAGGATCAATAGAACGTTCAATCCAGCCTTTGTCCTCAAGCTCTGCAATCATGGCAGAAACTGCTGAAGGCATGACATCTAGGGCATCAGCAATCATCTTTGGATGCGAGATGCCTTTATCAATCATGGTGAGGAGCAAGGCTTTGTTAGGTCTAAGTCCTAAAGGTTCAAATGCTCGAATGGCATTTTGACGCATGAACCACATAAACTGTAGTGAAAACTTATTTAGTTCATCTAATAAAGCTTCATCTACATTTTGAGAGTGTGCTAGGTTGTCTGTTCTCGGTTTAATAGTCATTAGTAAATAATTAAAGTTGAAAATAGTTTCAAAGTAAGTAGAAGCTTTTCATCTTTTGAAAAACTTCCCAAGGTCTGTCCTTTCAAAGTCTGTCCTTTCAAGGTCTGTCCTTTCAAGGTGAGTCCTTTAAAAAACAAGACTATGAAAGCCCTTCTACGATTAACTGACCTAAGTTAGTTATAAGTCAGTTATTAAGTCAGTTATAAGCCAGTTGATCGGCGAGCTTCGTAACGAGTAGGAACGAACTCATTTAGCATGGGTCAACATTACGTGGAAACGCTATGATGATTATGCCAAATATACATTCAATCTTTAGCAGGACACACCCGTCATCAAATCTGATTATGCCTAGCTGATTCTGAAAAGTATGTATTTCAAACCACAAATAGTTCATAAAACTGAACTATTTTTAATTATGAAGGAAATATGATATTTGGATTGGAAGTGTTTTATGATAGCTATGATTTACTCGGTAAGTGTGTTTAGGGATTCACATTTAATGGCAATATTCACTGGGTACGTCCCATTTGAGCTTGAAAATAGTATTGGAGTTTAGACTTCAAATCAAATATATCTTGGGATTGGTATTTCTTAAGGGAAAATCCCAGAAACACCGTCGCAGACGCTCTAAATCAGTATTTCAACTCACTACATAAGCATACCCACTAGCAATCTATACTTCCTTTTTAGGTAGGTTGTCTCCCTAATTTCATGCTGATAACCTAACGAAAATATATCTCGAAACAACCTTCTATTCATCATTACTTCTATACTCTCATATTGCAAGCCTTAGGCTGAGCAAGCCCTATAAATGAACACTTTTAAGTACTGTTTGACGATTTTTGCTTTCTGATTTTTAATCGAGTGTGGATGCTAGACATGTTGAGTGAAGTCTAAACTCAAGATAGTATCAAAGCAAATAGAAGTTTTTTGTTTTTTGAAAAACTTGTATGTGGAGTTTAAGCACTTAACACATTATGGCTATATGACCATGTCAAATATGCATCCAACCTATAGCGGAACGCACCCATTCACATTTGCGCCAACATACCTGAGGGCATCGTATATTTTTTCTAAGGGTACGTCTGCTTGTGAAAAAGGTTGACCAACTCCTTTTAAAAGCACAAAGTGAATATTGCCATTAAAGGTCTTTTTATCATTGAGCATGTATTGATGTAGTGAAACGCCATTCCACTCTGTAATGGCAGATAAATCCTTTAAACTTGTTGGCATACCTGCTGCCTGAACATGATTTTCAACTCTGTTAGTTAAACCGTTTTCGCAAACACCAAGAAGCTCAGATAACTTACAAGCTGCAATTACTCCAACCCCAACCGCATGACCATGTGGGAAACTACCATAACCAGCGTGTGCTTCAAAGGCATGTGCAAAGGTGTGACCTAGATTGACATAAGCCCGCTTACCTTTATCCAATTCATCTTCACTAACAATATTGGCTTTAACTTCACTACCCATACGAATAGCTTCAATCATTTTTGGCGCATAGCGAGCAATGATTGCATCTACATACTGTTCTACCCAAGAGAACTGTTCTTCTCCACCGAGCAATGCATATTTTAAAATTTCTCCATAGCCAGAGCGAAGTTCAGACAGTGGTAAGCTGTTCAAGGTGTCAACATCATTGAGAACGATTTTTGGTTGTAAAAAACTGCCCACTAAGTTTTTACCGTGTCTAGTATTAATGCCGTTTTTACCTCCAACGGCACTATCTACTTGAGACATCAAGGTTGTAGGAATTTGGATGAATTCGATTCCTCTGTGTAAAAGAGAAGCCGCAAGCCCTGCAACATCACCAACCACGCCACCGCCAAATGCAATGACAACACAACGTCTGTCGATGTCGTCGTCTAGCATTTCATGAAGGAGTGTTTCTACAGTACTAAAGGCTTTGGCTTGCTCTCCTTCAGGCACTTTGTAAACATGCCATGTGGGTGTGAGTTCATCAAGCTGTGGTTTAAGACTATCCAGATATTTTTCTAAGACGGTGTTATCGCTTATGATAGCAACACGCCTGCCATTGATAAGCTCACCAAGATGTTCTTGTAGGGAATTAAGCAATCCAGTGCCAACGACAACGTCATAGCTTCGTTCACCTAAAGAGACATGTACCTTTTTTGTTGGTGCAACATCTGGTGAATTTAAAACCCGAATTTCCTTTTCGATATAGTCGTCACCGACTCTATCTAGTTGATAAATCGTATCTTGCCCTTCGCTGAGAGCAATCACTTGGTCACCTGTTAACTTGCGTAAGATGCTGCGGATATATTTATTCACCACGCCATGACTGACGATTAGTGTGGTTGTGTCGTTATCTGGAAGTGAGGTAATGAAGTCTCGAAGTCTAGCTTCAAAGTTGATACCAAGTTCGCCGTCTGGAGGTTGGAATTCTAGAGGCTTGTTTAAACGCAAGTATTCTAGGTCAGGATGGTCTTCTTGCAAGACTCGCCAGCCGAATTTTCCTGAAAATTGACCAAGGTTGTAATCGTTTAGGCGTTGGTCAATTTGGACATCTGATTGTTTAAGTCCTAATGCCTGTGCAGCAATAGTTGCTGTTTCATGGGCACGAGAAAGTGGGCTTGAATAAATTTTTATGTTCTGTCCTGAGCATAATGAAGTAAGTTCATTTGCGATAGCCCCTGCCTGCTCTCGTCCCAATTCAGTCAATGGTGAATCATACTGCCCCTGCAATTTCCCAATGCTGTTCCACTCACTTTGACCATGACGGACGAGTAGGAGCTTAGATACTTTAGGTATATTAGATACTTTATGTATAGTAGACATTAAAAAACTAAAGACCTTAAAAAACTAAAGACCTTCTGGGGCTAAGTCGCCTATTGAACTCTCTAGTTCAGTCTCAGTTTGAATATTTATAGTTTTTGCAGTTGCTGGCAGCGGTGTATCAAATTGGTATTCGGGTTCAACTTGTTGTCTGTGCCATGTCTCACGCATTTCTTTCCATGCACCCCACAGCGTTCTGGGTTCTGGTAAATCATGGGCAAGTTCTTTGTGTAGCTTTTCAAGATTGTAACAAGGTACACCTGCATACATATGATGCTCCATGTGCCAGTTCATTCGCCAATACAGAAATGAGTAAAAAGGATTGATTTTGACAGAACGAGAGTTCTTTCTAAAGTCAGGTACGTTGTCAACTAAGCCACAGTGTTGTGTCATGCCAACAAGGTAAGAGGTGATGTTTGCGTAGTAACTAGGAAAACTCAGAATAAGGGGTAAGACCCATAGACCTGTGAATATTGCGGTTAATAGTATTAGCCCATGTCCTGCCAGAAGAATGCGTGACCATCTGATTGACCTCTTGTGTTGCTCAGGTTGTACTTCGTGCAGTGCTTCAAGCCATTCGTTACTTGGAATATTGGTAGGACCAATTTTGCCAAAGGCAGAACGAACTGTATATACAATAGTAGAAATCAAACCACCTTTCCCAAAGGCACGTCCTGGTTGGGTTGAGAAGTTGACCGTAAGTAGCTGAACCAAAAAGAATCTACCCACCATCGGGCTTAGAGGCAGTAAGTTTTCTCGATCGCCTTCGGGGTGCAAGGTATAGCGGTGGTGAAATGTATGACTGCTGGCATAATCAAAGGGGTCCCACCAACCTATGAAACTGAAAATATACAAAAATATTTTATTGAGTCTTTTTGTTTTAAAAACTGAACCATGTCCAAGCTCATGGGTGGCAGTGCCTTTATAGAAACAAGCAACCATGCCTTGAAAAAATAATGCGATGATAAAGGCAATCCAGTTTTGCTGCGACCAAAAGTAAAAGGCTGTGCAAGCTCCAAGTATAAATAAGCTAAAGTGACCGCCTGCTTGGAACCAACCCTGAGCATCACTTCGGGCAGATAGCGCTTTAAGTTTTTTATTATCGATTGGAGTTCTGTACCATTCAACTTTGAGGTCTTTTTTGACATCGGCTAGAGGAGGATATTTAGCGTGATGATGTTCGTGTGCGTGATGATTGTGACTCATGATAGTTACCGCTAAGTTCAGGTGATTTTATGAACTTCCTTTCTTGTATGAATGCATTTATTTTTATAATTATATAATCTTAGATTGCTTCTTTTAATTTTGAAATACTAAAGATTTAGAACCTACTACATTTAGAGTTGTACTAGAGTTATACTAGAATTGTAAATTGGCAAGACGTTGCTGTGCAGCAATACGAATAGGTGCGTTTTGTACAGCAAATTGGTCATAGTTTTCTCTCTGGATGAGTTCAAAGAAAAAGCGGTTTGCAAAGCTCTTGGTGTAAGCTTGTAAAAAGAAACCATCTTTAGTTTGGTCATAGAGAATATTGTGCTTTTTTAGTTGGGCTAAGAAGGTGGGCTCGAGCCCAAATCTAGCCTCCAAATCATCATAGTAGTTTTCGGGAATCGGCAGAATATCAAGTTGATTCTGCTCAAGTAAACTTACTAAATCCTCCGTTTCAAATGCAATGTGCTGCACGCCACCACCAATAAATTCAGATAAGAAACGTCCTGTAATTGTGGTTTGACTTTGAGAACCATTGAGAACAATTCTTATGTGTTTATCTTTACTTTCAACCACTTGGCTGCGAATAAGCCCACTGGGGTCTAATAAATCAAGTTCATCAGCTGCATCAAAACCAAAGACACTTCGGTAAAAGAGTAGCCATGAAGATTGTCTGCCAAAAGCCGTGACTTGTGCAAAGTGGTCAAGTCGATTTAAAGTTGTAGTAGTACTGTCAACAGCTTGAATAGTTCGAAGGTCAAAATCTTTTGACCAAATATCTTGGTCTTTGGTGACAAAGTAAATCAGACTTCCATCCAATGTTTGAATGGCTGGAAGTACTGCTTCATTGGGCAAATGCTCTTGTTGAAAGACTTTGCAGTGATAGTATTCAGCTCGCTTTAATGCTTGTGAAATATCGCTAACTCGAAAGGCAACTGCTGCAACGGATGTGCCGTGCATGGCATTGTAATTGTAAGCAAAACCGTCGGCTTCACTATTGATGACAAGTTTTATGTCACCTTGTCGCCAAACACTTACTTGTTTTGACTTGTGCTTACCCCAGTGTTGAAAACCTAAGTTGGATAAGAAACTCTCGAATTCGCTAACTTCAGTTTCGGTAACTGCAAACTCCATGAACTCGATGCCTTCATAAAGGGCTGCTGGGTCGGCGTGTGTTTTTTGTTGAGTAGCAGCTACTAGATTTTCTGGATTTGCTTGGGATTGGGATAGCTCGAGCTGTTCTTGTAAATACAAAAGCGACCTTTTGGCATCTAGTGCGACTTGGTGTGCAGAAGCAGCCCGAAACTGGTCATTAAAGATTTCCAAAGATATTGGTCCTGTATAGCGTGTTGTTTGCAAAGCTTGCATAAATTCAACTAAAGGGAAACGACCTTGACCAGGGAAACATCTGAAATGTCTACTCCAAGGCAAAGCGCCCATATCTAAAGTTGGTGCGTCGGCAAGGTGAATATAAAATATCTTTTCAGCAGGAATATTACTGATTGAATTGAGTTCATGCCCTCTAGAAAAGACATGAAAGCTATCTATGATTGTGCCAATATTTGGATGATTCGCTCGGCGAACAACCTCCCAGGCATCTCGGTAATCATTGATGTGTTTGCCCCAAGCAAGTGCTTCAAAGCCAACACGAAGGTCTCGAGCTTTTGCTCTTTCGCCAAGTTCATGCAAATCTTCGGCAGCTCGCTCTAGACCCGGCAAGGCATCTGGTGACAAGCTACTACAGATGAGTAGGAGGTCTGTATCTAGTTCTTGCATCAAATCAAATTTGCGTTCCGCACGGTCAAAAGCTCGGCTGCGTTGTGGCTCAGGCATCCCTTCGAAGTCTCTGAAAGGTTGAAAGAGTAAGATTTCCAAACCTAAATCACTTGCCATTTCTCTAACAGCTTTGGCATTGCCATCAAAGCTAATTAGGTCATTTTCAAAAATCTCAACTGCATCAAAACCTGCTGCTGCAATAGCTTGTAGTTTTTCTTTTAGTGTTCCGCTAAGCGAAACAGTAGCAATACAGTGTCTTAACTGTTGCATTTGTTTTTGGTGGATAGAAACGTTAGCTTGATTCATAGATTCATAAACTCAGTCTTCTAGTTCAAATCTTTACTTGATTCAGCACGGTTTTCAATACTCGTGAAAAAACTGCTGGGTGCGTGAAAAAGAGTTCCGTGAAATAAAGTTCCGTGAAAAAGAGTGTAAGTTGTTGACAATAACAACAGATAATCGGTGGATAATTTAATCGAACGCACCAAGACTATAGCAAAAGTCAAACTAAAATTCAACTGAGATGTCAGTTATGGTACACTTGTTCAAATTTGCAAACTTTAAAGTTGCAAAGTCTGTTATGACATACAAGAGTTATCACAAAGTATCAATTCAAGGTATCAATCAAAGTATCAATCAATTTATCAATTTATCAATGTATCTAAGAAACCGAATTTTAATCTGAAATGGGTGGCATATGACAATAACTTCAAAATCTATCCCAAATAGTGCAGTCCCAAATATTGCAGTTATTGGCGCAGGACTTATTGGGCGTCAACATATTGATTATATAAATAACAGTTCTGGCTGTGGTTTGGCTGCTATCGTTGACCCAACACCCTCTGCAAAAGAACTTGCTTGTAATAGAGGTGTTGACTATTTTAGAACTCTAGAAGAATTAATAGCTCAAAAAAATATAGATGGAGTCATATTGGCAACGCCAAATCACTTGCATGTTGAACAAGCTATCGCCTGTCTAGAAGCAGGGATATGCACCTTAATTGAAAAACCCGTTTCACATACTATCGCAGAAGGATTGAAACTTTTAACTGCGGAAAAAGAGGTGCAAAAAGAATCGGATGTGAAACTTTTAGTTGGTCACCACCGTGCTCACAGCCCAATCATGCTGCAAGCACAGCAGCTGATTCAAGAAGGTACATTAGGCGATGTCGTTGCCATTTCAGGAAGTGCCATGTTTTATAAACCTGATGATTATTTTGAAGCTGCCCCGTGGCGTACTCAAGTGGGTGGTGGACCTATTCTTATCAATATGATTCACGAGATTCATAACTTTAGAATGCTCTGTGGAGAAATTGTTGCTGTACAAGCTTTTTCTTCAAATCAAACTAGAAAATTTGACGTAGAAGATACAGTTGCTGTGAATTTTCGTTTTGAAAATGGTGCACTTGGCACTTTTGTTTTGTCAGATACGACTGCCTCGGCTAAAAGTTGGGAGCAGACTTCTCTGGAAAACCCAAGCTATGCAGCTTACCCAAAAGAGAATTGCTATCATGTTGCTGGAACGTTTGGGTCTTTAGATATTCCGACGATGCAACTTAAGACTTATACGAATAAGGCAGATAGGTCTTGGTGGAAATCTTTTGACGAGGGGACAGTAAATTTAGAAAGGCAAGATCCGCTGATTGGGCAGCTCGAGCACTTCTGTAAAGTTATCGTTGGTGAGGCTGAGCCCCTTGTGAGCGTCATGGATGGACTCCAAAACCTAAAAGTTACCGAAGCAATCGTTGAAGCAGCCAAGCAAGGTGGTATGGTCGAAATTAGCCCAGCATTAAAAGATTGACTTCGTAGCTAAATGCAGTAAACAATAGTATTTTTCATGCTGAACCTCTCAAATTTCAGTTGCATTCCATGTATTGAATTGATACCTTAGGACTACTGTGAGTATTTTAACCCCCGACATTTCCGATTTGCCTTTAAAAGAACAAGCCTATCAAAAAATTAAAAAACTTATTCTTAACGAAGATATACCTGTCAATAGTTTTCTTTCTGAACGTGGTTTGGCTGAGCAACTGGGAATGAGCAAAACTCCAGTGCGTCTAGCCATCGAGCGTTTGGATAACGAAGGCTTTGTTAAAGTTTCTCCTCAACAAGGCATTATGGTGGTTGCCTTAAGCTTTGAGGAAATCCTTGACTATATTGATTACCGCATAGCTTTAGAAAGTTTTGTTGTTAACCGTATTACGGGAGAACTTTCGGAACAACAAATCAAACTCATTAAAGATAATCTTGCTGAGCATCAAGCTGTGATAAAAAAGGAAGATAAAGATGAGCAGCGCAAGAGTGAAGCAATTTATCAAAAAGATAGAGAGTTTCATAGATTACTCTTTTCCTTTCTTGATAATAAACCAATTGCTCAATCCTTGGGTCGCCAAGAAGATATGATGTACAGAATTGCAGTTAGGACTAACAAAAAATACCCTAAGCGCCCAATTGAAGCACATCAAGATCATAAGGCTGTTGCTAATGCAATTATCAAAGGAGATAAGGCGAAGGCTACACAGCTTATCGAAAAGCATTTGGTAAGCATAAAGACGCTTTTGATTGGACAGGGATAGTAATATATCAAGTATTTTCCTATAAGGGAAACAGATATTAAGTTCAAAAAAAATCGAAACGATAATCAAATAGTTTGCCAAACATCTAATTCAGTTTGGGTGCTCATTGTGGACTTCATTATGGGTTTCATTGTGGGCTTAGAAGAACCGCCACGCTTTTCATTTTAACTGGCATCTCAGTTGGATTACAGTTGACAGCTACATAAAATATTAGTTATAGTTGCAGAACTTGATAAGGTCGAATAATAGCTAAAGATTTCCAGTACCGATAAATAAACTGTTAATTAGTACTGGTATAGGCATTAGCTTTATATTTTGTATAGCTGAAGGTCTAACTTCTTAAGGTAGTGTGGATTCTAAGTTATTTAAGTAATTTTCCCATATAAAGCGATCTATCTTGAATCATTAATTATTTTGATAGGAGAAACTTTATGAAAAGACGAAGCTTCCTAGCAGTTGGTCTTGCGCTTTTACTAGCCATCTCATCAACAGCTCTTGCACAAATTCAGATTCGTTTAGCAACATCTGGAACAGAGACAGATCAGCGTTCAGTAGCTATGGCAGACGTGTTTGGACCTGCGATTGCAGATTTCGCATCTTATGAACCACACTACAATGCATCGCTAATTGCTCAAGGTAGTGAACTTGAAGCAATCGCTGCTGGCGATATCGAAATGTCAATTACATCAGCTCAGGAATTGGCAACATTCTTCCCAGAGTTTTCAATTTTTGCAACAGGTTATGTACATCAAGACGCTGCTCACCAAGTGGCTGTTTTCAATGACCCTCTAATGGATGATTTCAAAGAGATGGCTGAGAATGAGCTTGGTGTAAAATTACTTTCTGTTATGTATCTTGGTCGTCGTCATGTAAACTTGCGTTTCCCTCGTTCTGAGAGAGATGTTCAGACTCCAGAAGACTTAGCAGGTGTTAACTTACGTATGCCAGGTACAGATGCGTGGCAGTTCTTGGGTAGCGCACTTGGTGCTAACCCAACACCTATGGCATTCACTGAGGTCTATACTGCGCTTCAAACTGGTTCTGTTGATGGTCAAGATAATCCATTACCAACAGTTGTTGATTCTAAGTTCTACGAAGTGACTAAGCAAATTGCTTTAACATCTCACTTGGTTGACCTAAACTATATTGCTTTCTCAGCAGAGCTGTGGAATGGTTTAACTGAAGAGCAACAAGCAACTGTTCAAGCCGCGGCAGATGCTGCTGCTGAATCTGGTCGTCAAGCTCAACTTCAAAAAGAAGCTGATCTTGTCGCTTTCCTAGAAGAGCAAGGTATGGAAATCTATGAGCCTGACTTAGCTGCTTTCCGTGAGCATGTACAAGCTCAGTATGTAGGATCAGAGTTTGCTGCTTCATGGCCAGAAGGTGTGCTTGAGAAAGTCAACGCACTTGGTAACTAAGCTTTTCCTTGCGAATAGTATTGTTTTCACATAAGTGTTTACTTCCAATAAAGATTCCTCCTCTTAATCTTAAGAGGAGGAATCTTTTAGTTCT
This sequence comes from uncultured Deinococcales bacterium, assembly GCA_937924455.1. Lineage (GTDB taxonomy): Bacteria > Deinococcota > Deinococci > Deinococcales > Trueperaceae > CALGZD01. The sequence goes on along the minus strand of CALDTA010000492.1, from coordinate 4,913 downwards.
GTAGTATTTACAGAAGTTGCAAAACAATTCATCAGATACCTGAATATCGTTAATAGTAATAGTCAACTCAATCTAAATCTGTAAATCTAAACCTGTAAATCTAAACCTGTAAATCTAAATCTATAAATCGATACGATGCTATTATTTGACCAATCACTGAAAAACAAGCTCGACAACTGGAAGTATTTGTAGCAGTGAGATGCCAATTAAATTTTTGCTAGAACCTAAATGCGCCAAAGTCACAATGCGCCAAAACTTCAATGCGCCAAAATTTCAATGCGCTAAAGTCACAATGCGCTAAAGTCACAATGCGCCAAAATTTCAATGCTCTAAAGTCACGATGCGCCAAAATTTCAATGCGTTAAAGTCACGATGCGCTAAAATTTCAATGAGCCATAGTAGAATGAGCTATAGTTGTAAGTAAAGAGGATACATAAAACACATGATCGCATTTTTCAAAGAACTGCCTAAAGCATTTTATCGACTTGCTGAAGCTATTGCGGGTTTGATGATGCTCACAATTTTTGTGACCTTTATTTTGCAAGTTGTTATTCGTTACTCAGCTCGTGTACCTGCTATTGCTGAATCACTTCCAGTTTTGAATCCGAGTAATTTTGGCTGGACTCTAGAATTCTGTCTTGCATTGTGGGTCTGGTTAATATTTTTTGGTAATGCGTTTGTCGTTAGAGATAAAGATCATGTAACGTTTGATATTCTGTATTTAGCGGTGCGTCCACGTGTACGTCGTGCTTTTATTATTATTGGTGGACTCATTATTTGCATTGCACTCTTCGCATCTATTTCACCGACGATGGATCGCTTTCACATTTTACGATTGAAAAGAACTGCAACACTAGCAAACCTTTTTGGTGACTGGATTCGTATGCGACATATTTATTCGATTTATATTATTTTTCTTGTTGTCATTATTTCAAAATATGCATGGAGAGTGTTTTATGCCATCCGTTTTGGGGTCAAGGATGATACATCCGATCAAGTAACGGAGGTACAGTCATGACGCTTGAGTTTTTCTTATGCATCGGAGCTATCTTCTTTGTCGCAGGAATTGGTATGCCCATTGCCTATGCGATTATTGTAGGTGCGATTGTTTACATGGCTACAGGTGGTCAGAGCATTGGTATTGCTGGCAAGGTACTGATGGATGGTCTATACCAGAGTTTTATTCTTCTAGCTGTACCTCTATTTATTGTTGCTGCTAATATTATGAATGCAGGAACAATCACCGACAGGCTTCTGAAATTTTGTGTTGCGTGGGTGGGTCGCTTTCGTGGTGGTCTTGGACATGTGAATGTGGTCGCTTCACTTATTTTTTCTGGCATGTCAGGTTCTGCGGTTGCTGACGCTGCGGGTATTGGCAAAATTATTATTAACATGATGACCAGATCGGGGCAGTATCCGCGTGGTTACGCTGCAGCTATTACAGCAGCTTCAGCAACGATTGGTCCGATTATTCCACCCTCTATCCCTATGGTGTTATATGCACTCGTATCAAATACCTCGATTGGCTATCTCTTCCTTGGTGGAATTATTCCAGGTCTTTTTATGGGTGTTGTGCTTATGGCAATGAACTATTGGATTTCGTCTCGTCGAAACTTTGCATTAGAAGAACCTGTACCCTTTAAAGAATTGCCAAAGCTTAGTTTTAATGCTATTCCAGCTTTGATGATGCCTGTCATTCTTCTTTATGGCATTTATGGTGGTGTGACGACACCAACTGAGGCTGCTGCTGTTGCAGCGCTTTATGCATTGGTCCTTGCTGCAATATTTTACCGAGCGCTATCATTGAAAAAGTTTTCTAGTATACTTGTGGAAAGTGCCCGCTCGTCTGCTGCCATTGGTCTGGTCATTGGGGGTGCGCTTATTTTGAATTATGTAGTTGCTTCTGAGAATATTCCTGGGCGTATGGCAGAGTCTTTAGCAGGGATTGATGTATCGCCATTGGTTTTTATTTTTGCAGTCAATATTTTGTTATTGGTGCTTGGCTGTGTTTTAGATGCAACAACAATTATTTTGGTAATTATTCCACTGTTTATTCCTACTTGTACATTGCTTGGCATTGATTTAGTGCATTTTGGTGTTATTGCAGTTGTGAATTGTATGATTGGTTTGATTACGCCACCCTATGGCATACTTCTATTTGTTATTAATGCTGTGACGGATATACCGCTTGGGGAAATCATCTCTGAAATTTGGCGTTTTTTTGCTGTGTTGGTTGCTGCACTTATTGTCATGATTTTGTTTCCTGATATTGTGCTTTGGCTACCTAAACAATTTGGCTATGCGCCTTTGGTAGTACCTTAAACTCTAGAGTTTGAGCCAGTTGTAAGCATCTTTATCTAGAGTAGTTGATGAAAGTAGCTGATGGAGGTTGCTTTGGATGGGCTCGAGCTCACCTTCTGCCACTGCCAGAAGCGGTGCTCTTACCTCACCTATGCCATCTATACGCTTTGCCATTAGAGCTTTCAAAATATCCAAACGTCCACCATGTGAAATCAGTCTTGACAGTTGCATTATGATGCCTTGCCAATAAAGCATCGTCTCATAGTCTTTATTTTGCCAAGCGTCCCATAGGGCTACAAATGGTTCAGGGAATATGCCTGCTGGACCAGAGACGATTCCTTTGCCACCAGCAACAAGTATCTGGGTTGCTAATACATCAGCCCCAGGCAATACATCAAAATCTGGAATAGCTACATAGTCTAAAATTTGTGCCATGTTCCCAGTAGAATCTTTGATACCAACAATGTTTGGCTCACTGGCTAATATTGTAGCAACTTGTGCAGAAATGTTGTTGCCTGTTCGTGCTGGGATATTATAAAGATAGAGTGGGAGTGGGGCGATAGCTCGACTGACTGTTTGATAAAACCCTAATAATTCTTGGTCAGAATATGCAAAAAAGTCTGGTGTTATACAAGCGACAGCATCTGCACCAGTTTTAGCAGCATGTAATGCTAAATCAATCGTATCTTTTGTAGTTGCAGCTCCAACTTGAACGATTATCGGTATTCGATTATTACTAATCCGAACGGCTGTTTCAGTGCAGTCAAAACGTTCTTGTAAACTTAAAAGAGCTCCCTCACCTGTAGTTCCATTAACAAAGAGAGCACTTACTTTTTTAGAAATGAGAAATTCAACGAGTGTTTCTAATCCTGCAAAATGAACACCCTCGTTATTCATAGGGGTTATGGTGGGAATTACGACGCCACTAATCATTACAATCAACTCCAAAGATTTTAGTGAGATGCCAGTGTTTCTAATATTTGATTATGATTGATATTTCACACGAAAGTCAATTTTTACTTATTCTAACGTTTTTTGAGTCCACTCTCTGACAGCCAATAATTTCTTAAAGCAATCCCCCCTAGCCCCCCTTAATAAGTGGGGAATCTTGTGAAAGTCCCCCTTATCAAGGCTACCGTGTTAACACATCTTTGTCAGAGCAGAGCCTAAACTAAAAGGATGTATCAAGGTAGTGCAATCATAAAAAAGATAGAAACGAGTAAAGGAAGTATTTTTGGGGATAAACGAATAGATAAACGAGCAAAAGAGCTAGTTACAGCAATGCATAAGAACAAAAGCGTTGTGATGCAGCAAATATCAAAAGACAATGCTGAACGAATTAGCTACTATAGGCTTGTGGATAATAGAAAAGTCAAAGAATCAATATTCGTTACCGCATTGCAAGAAGCTTGTAGCCAGTACATAACAAAGGGTCATGTACTGGCGATAAGTGATACAACAGAGATTAACTTATCCAAACAATCAGGACGTATTAACAAAGGTAATTTAGGAGTGATAAGTGATAATCAGAGCCTAGGTTTCTTGCTACATCCTTGTTTGCTGTTAGATGGAAATCATGGTGAAGCATTAGGCATAAGTTCAGTACAAAGTTGGGTACGTCCTATTGGGCATGAAACAAAGCATGAACGAAAGTATAAGCAATTACCCATAGAAGAAAAAGAATCCTATAAGTGGCTACAAAGTATAGAAGATACACAGAGTTGTTTAAATGAGTCTGTAAAAGTCACCTATATTGCTGATAGGGAAGCAGATATTTACCAAGAATTTATCAAGGTTCAAGAGGTTGGTGCTGACCTACTCATTCGTTCAAGTAGTAATCGTTGTTTGTATGATACTGAAGAAAAACTCTTTGATGTTTTAGAACAAGAAAGGAGTTTAGGTCACTACACACTCAACCTTGAAGCAGATAAACGTAGTCAAAGAAAACAACGTGAAGCAACCTTAGAAGTACGTTCACAAACCGTCAAACTTAAACGACCTTCAAACTCTCCTAAAGACTTACCTGAGTATATTGAACTCAATGCTTTAGAAGTACGAGAAGTTACTCAAGCAGAACAGGATCAAGCTATACTGTGGCGTTTACTGACAACACATCAGATAGATAACCTTGATAAAGCAAAACAAGTTATTCAATGGTATGCATGGCGTTGGCATATTGAACAACTCTTTAGAACACTTAAGAAACAAGGCTTAGATATTGAAAGCATCTCCCTAGATGATATGGGTGCTATTCGCAAACTCACAGTTTTAGCTTTAGAACTTGCGCTTAAAGTGATGCAACTTAATCGTGCTAGGGATGGCTCTCAGCTATCTGTTCGAGCAGTCTTTTCTGAATCAGAACAGGCTTGTTTAAAAGACTTAGTGCCTGAGTATGAAGGCAAAACCACCAAGCAGAAGAACCCTCATCCACCTGACAGTCTTGCTTGGGCGTCTTGGATTATTGCTCGTCTTGGTGGTTGGATGGGCTATGCGAGTCAACGTCCACCTGGTGTCATTACTTTCTATCGTGGCTTAGCTAGATTCCAAACTATTTTTTCTGGTTGGAACCTCGCTTTTGATAGGCAGTCGTAGATGTGTTAACACGGTAGCTT
>CALDTA010000491.1:0-3239 GCA_937924455.1 uncultured Deinococcales bacterium | reverse complement strand
AGTAATACCTATTAGCAGTTCCACGATTCACTGCTGTTGCAGTGAATCGGCGAGCTTCGTAACGAGTAAGAATTAACTCACTTAGTATGTACAGTTGTTACGTAGAAACGCTACTATGTAGAAACACAAATGGAAACACCTGTAAATACAGTTTTGTCAGCAATACTTCACGAATTCAAAGTTAAACATAGCGCTAAAGCTTTAAAAAAGACTTAACACGTTCCAAATTCGTTACAAAATCCGCTAGATTGCTAAAGCGTTTTTCTAAATCACACTCCAAGCCAGCCTGAAGCACGTTTTCAAATTCAGGATATGCCTCAGCTCCAACATCAGTAAAACACCTTGGTGTTCCTTTTGCTATCGCTTTTCTCTTTTCTTCAAGTGAAAGCTCAGAGTCATAGCTCATAACCGTATGTTCGGTGTACAAAAAGAACAAGGTAGCAGCAAATGCATAAACTTCTGATTGCATGTCATAGTGAATCGCTTGCTGCTCTTCTAAAAGCGACCTACAAGTTTCTGGTGACTGAAAGTGTACTAGTCCACCCTTATACAGTGGATTGGTTTTGTCTGCTTGATAGCTCAAACCAAAATCAAAAAGATAAGCTTTATCGTCTATAAAACGAAAGTGCTCAGGCTGGATGTCGTAATGAAGATAACCAAGTTGATGAAGGTCACCAACTTTTTGAGCTAGGTTTAAAGACAAATCCAACCAAGCATGTTTTCTCTGTTGTCCATCTGCAATGCTGCGGATAGATTTAGAAACACTACCAAGCCTTTCCCCATCCAACCATTTAGTCAGTACATAGCTAAAGCCATCAATTATCCCACTATCCCAGTAAAAACGATTGTTAAACTTCTGGAAACTTTGCAAATTCTTAGCTTCATTTGCGATTACATCTGCTGCATAGGACGACATTTTCGAAAACTTAAGCGCAAAATAATCATCAGCTTCGCTGTCAACTAGCTTCAACACAACAGTTCCACGTCTATCGCTGATTTCTTTACTAAACATCAAAGGTCTAGCCAGTTTTTGAGAAATAGCTAAAATTAGTGCAGCATAGTCAGTTTGAGACAATATAATACAGTTTTCTTTTGTTTATTAGGCTTGATAACCGAGTAGTTCTAACAAACGCTCTAATTCATCGGTTGAGTGAAAGTGTAACTCTACACGTCCTTTATCTTTACCTTTAATTTTAACCTTTGTACCGACATGACGTGTCAAATCATCTTCAAGATATTCATAGTGCTGTTTTGTCTCTTTTGCTGAAGGTTCAACAACATCTTCACTAGCGGGAACTTGTAACTTCTCGGCTTCACGCACACTCAGGTTATTATTTAATATCTGCTCTAAAGCCCATTCATGGTATTCTTCGGGAAGGCTAAGGATAGCCCTTGCATGACCTGCGCTTATGTCTCCTTTATCCAAAGCATCTAATGCACTATCTGGCAAATTCAGCAAACGCAGAGTATTAGCAACTGCACTACGGCTCTTACCCACAACCTCAGCCACTTTTTCCTGATTCATGCCAAAACCCATGAGTTGTTTAAAGGCTTTAGCTTCCTCAACTGGGTTAAGGTCTTCACGTTGCAAGTTTTCTATAATAGCAATTTCAAGCGTCTCTTGGTTATCTAACTCACGCACCAGCACAGGCACGCTCTGCAAACCAGCTTGCTTGGCAGCTTGAAAACGACGCTCACCAGCAACAATTTCGTAGCCATCTTCGATTGGGCGAACTAGCAAAGGCTGTAAAATACCTTTTTGTGCAACCGAACTAGCAAGCTCCGCTAAGGCTTCTGGATCAAAATATTTTCTAGGTTGATAGGGTGATACTTGCAAATCATCTATGTCTACTTGCTTTACACCAGCATCACTTGTAGTTTCTTCTTCAATAATTGGTAGCAGAGCATCCAGCCCACGACCTAATCCTGATTTTTTATTTATTTTAGCTGACACGTTGTACAACCTCCTCCGCTAAACGCTTATACGTTGCTGCACCCTGCGAACTCGGCGCATAGTCAAAGATCGTCTTTCCATAAGACGGAGCTTCAGCAAGGCGGATGTTTCTAGGAATAACAGTCCAGAAAACCTTCTTACCAAAATGCTTACGCACATTATCTTCAACTTCTTGTGAAAGCTTTGTACGGCTATCAAACATAGTTAAAAGTATGCCAAGTACATCCAGCTTTGGGTTATAAGAACTGCGAATACGCTTAATGGTATCGACAAGATTTGCCAACCCCTCTAAAGCGTAGTATTCAGTTTGTAAAGGTATAAGCAAACTATCAGAGCTAACAAGCACGTTGATAGTCAAAGCACCAAGCGATGGTGGCGCATCAATAATGATGAAATCAAAAACAGTACGGATTTCTGAAAGTTCTTTTTTGAGTGTACTCAAGCTATCTTCGCTGGCATCCAGCTCTAGTGCTGCTGCTGCTAAGTCTTTACTGGCAGGAAGCACATAAAGATTTTCAAGCTCGCTTTTTACAATCGCCTGTCGTGCTTCCACCTCACCAATAAGCACGTCATAGATTGTTTTTTCAGGACTTGCAATGCCTAAACCACTACTCGCATTTGCTTGAGGATCAAGGTCAACCAACAATACTCGACGCTGCTGTGCCAATGCTGCTGCTAAATTTATGGCTGTTGTAGTCTTTCCTACGCCACCTTTTTGATTGATTACTCCTACTATTGGCACAACGTTCCCCTTACAATTCTTCTCCTGATTTAGGTCTCTTCTTATTTACTTCCAGAATCACAAGTTTACCATGTAATGGCAATGGATGTTCTGATAGGTCAAAATCAATAGCTTCAAACATATCTTCAGGTAAAACCTCTTGCTTAAGTGACCAGTCAGAAGCTTTTTTAGACATAAAAACACATCTATCTTCAACAAGATGGTCAGTTAGGTCTAGCAACAAGCTAAAGTCTCCTACCCAAAGTGCAGTAACTATCTTAATTGATGTTTGGCTTTCTTGTAAGGCTTCTTTGTTAATGTTTTGAACATCATCATTAACAACAGTAACGTTATTCAGCTTTAGCTGTGATTTTACAATCGTCAGAAAACTGGTACGCCTTTGGCGACGCTCTACAAGCATAAATTTATGTTCTGGTAACAATATGGCTAAGGGAATAGCTGGTAAGCCTGCACCTGAGCCTATATCCAAGATACTTTTATTTTCTACATCTGGATTTTCTAAACTTAGGTCTTCTACATCTAAATCTATTTGCTGTATAGCCT
>CALDTA010000490.1:0-6337 GCA_937924455.1 uncultured Deinococcales bacterium | reverse complement strand
CAAACAACTTGTTATTATGCTGTTTAGGTATGCATGATAGAACCCAAACGATTTTAATAGTTGATGACAACATAAGTATGACCAGACCGTTACAGGCATTCTTAGAACGTCATGGCTATAAGACGGTTGTGGCAGACAATGGTCAGAATGCGCTCTATACAGCAAGACATGCCAAACCTGATTTGATTTTGCTAGACATCATGATGCCTGTTTTAGATGGCTTTGGGTTTATCGAAGCTTTTCGTAAAGAAGACGATGCGCCGATTATTCTAGTCAGTGCTAAACTTGAAGAAGAAGATAAGGTTAAAGGCTTAAGTTTGGGTGCTGATGACTATGTTACAAAACCTGTTGGTCTAGCTGAATTGCTCGCAAGAGTGCAGGCTGTGTTGCGACGTTACAATACGTCTAGAGAAGTAAGTCTGTTAAGAGTTCGAGATATCGAGCTCGACCTAAATGCTCAGACTTGTAAATTCAGAGATGCTTTTATTGAACTTACACCTTCTGAATTTTGTCTTTTAGAATTATTTGTACAAAACCCTATGTATACCTTTTCTAGAGAAGCTTTGTTGGAAAGATTACTGGAATTTTCTGAAAATGCATCTGAACGAACTGTTGATTATCATGTCTTTAACCTACGTAAAAAGCTTGAAGAAGATGCAAAGCAGCCTGATTATATAGAAACTGTTTTTGCAAAAGGTTATAGATTTAGGCTTAATGATTAGTATGTTGCAGGCTATAGCAAAGTCACTTAATATTAAGCTTGTACTTTTACTGTTATTTGTAAGCTTAACGAGTTTACTTATAGTGGCATTGCTCTCTCGTAGTCTGACTTTAGATGCTTTTGAGCAATATGTATTTGAAAATCAGGCACAAGACTTTAAAGAGACCGTGACTGCTTTTTATGAAGAACATGGTTCTTGGGATGGGGTAAGAGATGTTTTGCCAGAGCGCCCGCTAGTCCCTCCACTAGTCCCTCCACAACCTACCTCTTCTCGTCCTTTAGGTGCTTCTCCGCTTCGCCCGTTACAAGGTTCATCGCTTAATTCATCGGCTAGTTCTAGTTCTAGTTCTTTGGCTGCTTCTTCGACACAAGGTTTGTTTCCAGAGCCACGTCCTCCGCGCCCCCCACCTCCATTTTCGGGAAGACCACCCCCGCCCCCATTGCCTCCCCCTCCTTTGTTTGCTTTGGCTGATAGTTCTGGTAAGATAGTCATATCTGCTGAGCCAAGGTACATTCTAAACGAAGTTGCTACTCGGTCTCAGCTCAACAATGCTGTTCCAGTAAGTCTAAATGGGCAACGCATTGGTTCAATTCTCTTAAATACCAACTCACCACAACCAAATCAGCAGATTATTGCCTTTCGAAATTCTTTAAATCGTTCTTTGCTTATATCTGCTTTGAGTGCTTTTTTGTTGGCCCTAGCTATAGGCATATTCTTTACACAGACGCTCACACGTCCTATCCGAGACATGATTCAAGCAACGTCTTTGTTAGCAAAAGGAGAACACAGGGTAGTACCTGTGCGTTCACAGGATGAACTTGGTGAACTCTCGACAACTTTCAATAAAATGAGTTCAGACTTAGAGCAAGCTGCACAGTCACGTAAGCAAATGACTGCGGATATTGCCCACGAATTGCGAACACCGTTAACCAGCTTGGCATGGTACGTAGAAGCTTTTCAGACAGGGGCTATTGAAGCAAATGAAGAAGAGTTTGGCATTATGCATGGTCAGATTATTGATTTACAAAGATTGGTTGAAGATTTGCGTATTCTGTCTTTGGCTGATGCTGGCGAATTGAAATTACTCAAAGAACCAGTGCGGGCTAAGATGCTATTGGCTGATATATCTCAAAGTTATAAATTGCGTGCTGAAAGTGTTGGGGTTGTAGTAGAAGTCGAGGCACAAGATGAACTTCCATCGCTTACGATTGACCGAACACGATTTAGTCAGGTTATTGGTAATTTAGTGAGTAATGCTTTGCGTTATACGACTGAGGGTGACAAAATTGTGCTTTCTGCGAGACAGCAGGATGAGACTTTAGAAATAGCCGTTCAGGACACTGGTGAAGGGATTTCTCCAGAGAAGCTGCCCCACATTTTTGAGCGTTTTTATCGTGCGGATGAGGCTCGAGCCCACCACCCCCCCCAACAAAACCAACAACACGAAAGCACACAATCTGGTCTAGGCTTAGCAATAGCCAAAGCAATTGTAGAAGCACACGGTGGAAACATCCATGCAGATAGTCAGCTTGGACAGGGTACAAGCTTTAAGATTTCTTTACCAATTTAGATTTGTGGCTCAAGTCGATACCTCAAACTATTTGACTAAAATACCGAAAGTACTTAAAATTCAAGGTATAATAGCTATGACAGTAGAAGCTTGATAGTATGTAAATCAAGATATTTACAATACACATGACATTTTGAGCCTAAAGAGGTGTTTGCAATTAGTACAGAAGAAAATAAAATAGGCATAATCCTTGGAACTGAAAAATCCAGTCCCCTAGAGTTCTGGTTTGCAGTCCAAGCAGGTAAAAAAGTCCAGCTAGACGATATTATCTACATCGAGGTTGATGATCCAGCCGAAGATGATGAAGTTATCAAGTTCTATGGTGTTGTTGATGAAGTGCGCCGTAGCTATGAAGGTGTACAGTTTGATGGCGATACTGAACTTGTACAGATGGGCTTGATGCCAGCTAATGTCAGCTACATAGCACATGTAATCGTGACACGTGTTGAGCCTGAAGATTTTATACCACCAAGTCCAAGCGATACTGTGTATCAGGCAGTTGGTGAAACCCTTGAAAAAGCACTTTACCTAGACAATATGGATGCGCCACTACCAGCAGGAGTACTGCGAAATGGTGAAGCAGGTTATATCAACTACGACTTTGTAAACGGTACAAAAGGTGCACATATCAACATCTCTGGTATTTCAGGCATTGCGACTAAAACAAGTTATGCACTCTTTTTACTCTATAGTATTTTTAATTCTAAGAACCGAAATAGCAATGCTCCGCTACTAGAAAAGCCACAAAATACAAAGGCTATTATTTTTAATGTTAAAGGCGAAGATTTATTCTTCTTAGATAAAGCCAATAAGCGCTATGACGAGCAAGAAGGCAAATGGAAAGAAAAGCGTAAGTCTTCAAAATCTCGCTATGAAATTTGCGATTTGCCAATAGGACCATTTGACAGTGTTGGTTTTCATGCACCTGCTATGGATGGCAATAATTTAGTTGCTGATATGTCCACTCGTGATGGGGTAGACCCTTATTTATGGAGTGTGCATGATTTTGCTGAAATGCGTATGTTGCCTTTTGTGCTGACAGATGGTGACTCCATGTCAAACCTTGGTTTTCTAGCAGCACATGTTGAAGAAAGTCTGTTTAAGTTAGCAGATAGGCAAAAAGGTCCACATTTAGAAGTGCCTGCTTACACGCATTATCTAGACCCAGATTATGTAGCGGAGAAAAAAGAAAAGCGAGATAAGTCTATCAAGATAGACTCTGATGATAATCTCGGCAGTGAAGAATTTTTAGGTTTGACTGCTATATCACCAGATGCAACAGAGCGCATCATAAGCTTTGATGAGCTTGTTGATTTTTTAAGCTTGAAATTACTTGGTACAGGTGTTGAAGGTGACTATAAAGATGGCGATACTAAGTGGACTGCTAATCAGCAACGAGGTACAAGAGAAGCCTTTATCCGTCGGATGCGTGGTGCTGCCAAGCATGTTCGCCGAATAGTTCGTTCAGACTTACCAAAGAAATCAATGGATAGAGCCAAGCTCAACATCTTAAATTCAGATAAGCAGGTCCATGTAGTAGATATCAACAAGGTTGCGCCGCTTGCACAGATGTTTGTTGTTGGAGTGTTGCTTCGTCAGATATTTGCAGAGCAAGAAACAACTCGCTCTGGACGGGGACACATTTTTATTGTTCTAGACGAGTTGAACAAATATGCTCCAAGTGAAGGGAAAAGCCCTATCAAAGATGTCTTACTAGATATTGCTGAACGTGGACGTAGTTTAGGCATTGTCTTGATTGGTGCTCAGCAAACAGCCAGCGAAGTCGAAAGGCGTATTGTGGGTAATGCTGCGGTACGAATCGTTGGTCGTTTGGATGCTGCTGAAAGTGAGCGCAGTGAGTACCGTTTTATGCCAGCAACTTTCCGTGGACGCAGTACCATTCTTGCTCCAGGTACGATGATTGTCCATCAACCAGATGTGCCAAGTCCGCTTATGTTGAACTTTCCTTTTCCTAGTTGGGCAACTCGTAGAGATGAAGTAGATGACAGTGTGGATGCAAGCGATGAAGCTGCAAAGGATGTTTTAGGCTACTGATAGCTTTCCTTCCTTTAGCTAAAGGAAGATGCCTATGGACTATGTAAGAGGCGGATGGATTTGATGGAAACTACATCGACATATATCAGTTTAGTTTTGACGCAGTACTAGTTTGAGCTAAGAGCGTCATAATAAATCTGTAACTCATTACCAGCTTTAGCCAAAAGCGACTCGGATACCAGTAGTGTATTCGAGTCATTATTTATAGCTTGATTGATAGTTTGAGAAGCAACTGCTCTGAGTAAAATTGGTTCAGCTAACTGGAAAGAGTAGGCTAGTAAAAGCGCACCTTCTGGATAATCTGGGTGTGCTACGTCAATGCTATTTAAGCTTTGATTGCTTGCAAGTGTATAGCTTGCGGTAGCAGGGAAAGTTGGTTGACCTAGCTCTGAAATAAACTCAGCACGGACTGTACCTACACCTGCACGTTCCATATCAATCTGTGCAGCAGCAGCTTGACTGAGGTCTATGATTCTTTTGCCAATGTATGGACCTCTGTCGTTGATACGCACATCTACTGTGAGACCATTCGCTAAGTTGGTAATTCTAAGCAGTGTGCCAAAAGGCAATGTTTTATGTGCTGCCGTTAGCTGAGATGGATCGTAAATTTCACCATTTGCGGTTAAATTGCCAGCAAAGCCTGGACCGTACCATGAAGCTTCTCCTTCGAAGCTCTGACCAATAACAACCTCTTGAGCAAAGCTAATGTGGCTAAAGCCAATTAATATGATAGCTATGCATAAGAAGACATCAAGACAACTAGTCTGTCTGTGGAACTTCAGAGTGTTTTGCACTATGCTGAAGTATAACTAGAAAAATCTTGAAGTTTTCTTAATCTTCCCGTAGATAGATGTTCTGATGAATGTCTAGGTTGAAATGAAATAACACTTGTTTTTATGACAAAAATTCTTGCCATTGCTGATGCTGTCTCACCCTTTGTTTACTCTGAACGCTTTCCCAAAAACTTTCCAGAGTTGGACATGGTGCTGAGTGCTGGTGATATGCCTGGGCACGTCCTTGAATATGTAGCTACAAAATGGGGGAGGCGGCCTGTATATGTTGTTGGAAACCATGCCAATGAATATTTGAAAAGTAGTGATTATGGCTTGGCGCATAGCAAGAAACAGTTACCAGGTGGTTGTATCAATGCCCATACTCGCTGTCTAAATATAGATGGCGTATTGGTTGTGGGGATAGAGGGGTGTGGGCGTTACAATAATGGACCAAATCAATATACTGAAAGAGAGATGGCTTGGATGCTACACAAGCTAACCCCACGATTGCTGTGGAATAAGCAGCGTCATGGTCGAGCAGTGGATGTATTCTTAACCCATGCTGCGCCAAAAGGTCCAAACGAAGGTGAGGATTTTCCCCACAGAGGAATTCCTGCTTTTAATGCTTTCCACAAGCGTTGGAAGCCTAAAGTGCATGTACATGGGCATGTGCATCTGAATGGGGCAAATGCTAAACGAGAATATGAATCACCAGAAGGTGTTCGAGTTATCAATGCTTTTGAGCATACTATAATTGAGCTATGACCCAGAAGATTATGAGTCAGAAAAAGAATAAGTCTAAGAGACATGTTAAAATAGTAGACTACAAAGAGACATGGGCTACTGAATTTAAGGTTTTTGCCTCACGATTAAAGAATGCAATGGGGGAAGATGCTGTAGCGATTCATCATATAGGCTCTACAAGTGTACCGAACTTAGCTGCTAAAGATATTATTGATATACAAATTACAGTTCAGGATTTTGAGCTTGGTTTTACGTCTGATTTAGAAGCCATGGGTTTGGTTTTTAGAGAAGATATAATTTGGGATGATGTGCCACATGGCATGGACCTTGACTCTTCACAAGTGGAAAAACGGTATTTTCAAAATAAGCAACCACGGATGAACATTCATGTTCGTATCGAAAACTATTGGAATCAACGCTACGCACTATTGTTTAGAGATTATTTAAGAACGCATCCATTGGCTACTCACGCA
>CALDTA010000489.1:0-7353 GCA_937924455.1 uncultured Deinococcales bacterium | reverse complement strand
AAGTCCAAGTGGATACACTAGCCGTTTTACAGATCGAGAAACACTCGAAATTTTCCAGATGGTTTATTGTGGAAAGATGAATAAAGGCATTGTTGAGCGTTTACAAAAGCATGGTGTGAATGCAGTTGGTCTTTCAGGCATAGATGGTCGCATTTGGGAAGGTAAACACAAGACTAAAGTTCGTAGTGTTGAAAATGGCAAGATTAAGATTCTTCGGGGAGACCATACAGGCACTGTTGAAAAGGTAAATACGCATCTTATCGAGCTACTTAGTAGCAATGGCTACTTACCAGTACTTACACCACCAGCCATTAGTTATGAAGGTGTAGGAATCAATGTTGATGGTGATAGAGCGTCGGCTGCGCTGGCAACTGCTTTAAAGGCTGACACTATGATGCTACTTTCAAACATTCCAGGCTTGTTAAGAAACTTTCCAGATGAAAGTTCACTGATTGAAACTATTCCAGCGGATGATGTTGAATCTTATTTGGAATTTGCTAAAGACCGTATGAAGAAGAAAGTACTTGGTGCAGCGGAAGCTGTTGAAGGTGGTGTTGGTCGGGTTATTTTTGGGGATGCACGTATTGAGAAGCCTGTTAGCTATGCTTTAGAAGGTAATGGCACAGTTGTAAGTTAGCGTTAGAAAGTAAATGTTTTAGTGTATTGACTTAATTATCATAGGTTTTGAGGCGGAAAATCTTTTTTAGCCTAACATTCAAAAGTTAAATCTTGCAATAACTTAAAATATAACTAGTAAGTCTTTGCTTAAACGTGCTAGACTTGTCAAACTTTCTTACGCATGGTAGTCTTGCGATTACTTTTATGTGTAAGTATGCAAAAATACAACTACAAAGCGTATGTTTATGCATGAAATAAGGTGAATATACATTAAATAATGCATAAAGCATGTAATATTTAAGGAGAAACTGCGGTGACACAAACACTCACAAGAAGCCAAGAAATCCTCGAGCGGGATGCA
This sequence comes from uncultured Deinococcales bacterium, assembly GCA_937924455.1. GTDB lineage: Bacteria > Deinococcota > Deinococci > Deinococcales > Trueperaceae > CALGZD01. The sequence continues at coordinate 6,374 of CALDTA010000489.1, read as the reverse complement.
AAGCACAACGCAGGTTTGTGGCAGCCTAGCATCGTCTTTACCCATGGTGATGGCGTAAAGATTTATGATGCAGATGGTAACGAATACTATGATTGTATGGCAGGTATTGCTGTATCGAGTGTAGGTCATGCAAATGAGCGCTTGAGCAATGCGATTGCGGAGCAAGCTAAAAAGTTGATGATTTGCTCTCAAGCACATGGCAATGACACCCGTACAGACTTTTACGACAAGCTAGTTAGCTTTTTGCCAGCAGAAATGAACCTTACACGCTTTTTTATGGCGAGTTCTGGTTCTGAAGTAAATGAAGCTGCTACTAAGTGGGCAAAGGCTGCTACAGGTCGTAAACATTTTGTCGTTGCAAAACGTGGTTTTTCTGGGCGTACACATGGTGTCTTGCCTTTAACTTGGGAAAAGAAATATCGTGAGCCTTTTGGACCTTATGCTAATCAATCAACTTTTATCAATTTCAATAAGATTGAAGAATTAGAAGATGCAATCACCGAAGAAACTGCTGCTGTATTTTTTGAACCTGTTCAAGGTGAAGGTGGCATGTACCCAGGTGATATAGAATTCTTACAAGCTGCTGAGCGGATTGCCCGTGAACGTGGCGCACTGGTTATCATGGATGAAGTGCAGTCAGGTGTTGGCAGAACTGGTAAATTCTTAGCAAGTGAATACTTTGGTATCAAGCCAGATATGGTTACATTGGCTAAAGGTATAGGTGGCGGTTTTCCACTAGGTGTTCTTGCTATGACTGAAGACGTTGCACTGAAAATGCCAAAAGGTGGACATGGCACAACTTATGGTGGTAATGCATTAGCGTCTGCTGCTGGCTTAGCAGTTCTTGAAGAGATAGAAGCCAAAGATTTAATAGTAAATGCTCTTGAAGTTGGTAATTACTTCCAAGAAAAACTACGTGGATTAGAAAATCCAAAAATCCGTACTGTTCGTGGTTTAGGCTTAATGATAGGTGTTGAATTTAAAGAAAAAGTAGCACCTTATGTCAAGGCTTTAAAAGAGAATGGCGTTGTTGTTATTAATGCAGGTGCAACAGTGATTCGCTTTGTGCCGCCACTCATCATTACTAAAGCTGAAGTTGATGAAGTTATAAATCGATTTGAAAAGGCTTTGGCACAAGTTCAGGGCTAAATTAGAAGTTTAATCCTAAATATTATAGGGCGCAGCTTTTTAGTTGCGCCTCTTTTTTATCAATCAACTCACACATAAAAAGAAAAAACTAGTTTATAGTAGCTACAAGAAATTATCTAAAGGAGTGTGTTTGGTATGACCTATCACATCATTAATGGAGATATTGTTTCGGATTCAGAAGCCTTTTTGCCAGCTAAGGATATTGGCTTTAGACGTGGCTATGCTGCTTTTGACTATTTGCGTTTGGTGGGTGGTAAACCACTTTTTATAGATGACCACTTGGATAGGTTTGAAAATTCTAGCCGCCTAATGGGTTTAGACTGGCCATTTACCAGAGAAGAGTTAAAGGCAAAACTTCTAGAACTAACCCAAAAGAATAATATAAACGAAGTAGGACTCCAGCTTTTCCTAACAGGTGGAGAAGCTGCTGATAGTGTCACTCCAACCACACCAAACTTTCTTGCGTTGACAGTTGCATTACCAGTGTTTAAACCAGAACTATTTAGCGAAGGTGCAACTTTAATTAGTTACGAATACCAACGTGATTTGCCAGAAATCAAAAGTAATAATTACCTGATGGCAGTGAGCCTCCATAAAAAAATGAAGGACGCAGGTGCGGTAGATGCATTGTATTTTAGTGGTGAGGAAATTCTAGAAACAACGAAGTCGAACTTTTTCATAGTAGATAACAATGATACGATTATCACTGCAAAAGATAAAATTTTAAAAGGCGTAACACGGAAAAACTTACTCAAAGTTGCCCATGAAGCCTATAAAGTAGAAGAACGTGTCCTAACTTGGGATGAAGTAAAGAATGCTAAAGAAGCTTTTGTAACAAGTACAACTAAAGGGGCTCAACCAATCGTGAAAATTGATGATACTACTATTGGCGATGGCAAAGTTGGTTCAGTTACCAATAATCTTCGTAAGCTTTTCCAAGAGCATGTTGATACTTATATCTCAATGCAATAATTCTTTTTTGAACGTGTTGACGAGTACGTAAATCATAGAGCTTAGGGAAGATGTCATAAATCTTTTGAAGGTCTTGTTTGATACCACAATTTGTTGACCCGTTTGAAGGTTTCCGATTTCGTGTGTATTATTTTAAGGCAAACTGATTAAATTAGGGATTACACAAGTCGATACACGAAATCTGGTAAACCGTCCCCCTTTTGTCATGAATGGTCTGTCCTTGAAACTTGACATAACCTTCTTTGACAGTACCGTTCTCTGTTTGTGTAATACCAATTCCACGATTAACTGCCACAGCAGTTAATCGGCGAGCTTCGTAACGAGTAAGAATAAAGCCACTCAGTGTGTACAGTTATTTCGTGGAAACGCTGTAAGTAGTAATTCAGGTACGCACCTGACGCTTCTAACTTATTCTTTTGCTACATATATTTTCGGACACGGTATAATACCGAACTGAATCATAAATGTCATAATCAAAAATATAACGAAACTTAATAGTCGAGCTGTCCTTCGGTTCTAATGACAACTTTTTCTGTTGATGAATTATGACTTTCTTTTTTCAGTTTAGTATAAGAACTATCCTGTGCACGTTATGTTTTTTGAAAAAAATTGCTTGCTAGATTGAATACTTAGCCTAAAAGTTAGTAGTGACGTATTAAGTGAGGTATTGAGTGACGTATTGAGTGAGGTCTTGAGGTACTGTTCATGTACCAGATGGTGTACCAGAAATACACTCCCGTTACTTAACTAAAATTTAAGGATTAATGGCAATTAATCTTATGCGTTACCGCTAAAGTGCTGATTTGCTAAAGTTGCGAATTAGTTAGAAGTGTATTTTATACAGCTTTACTAAGTTTGTATCTTTGAGCCTTGATACAAGATTCTAAATACAGCATTAGGATACAGGATTAAAATACACGGTTAAAACTTAGTATGTAATTGTAAGGGCAGCAACCTATGAAATTAAAATTGATAGTGTTTTCAGTCTGTTTAGCGATTCTATTTATCGCATCGTCATGTCAGCGGGCTGAACTTATAAATGATTCGACTGTGAATCCTACGTCTCCTACTACAACCGATAAGGTTATTCATGAAGAGCCAGCAACTTATGGTAATCCGCCTTCTTCAACACCAGATACGCCAACACAAACACCTAATCAACCTACAGATTCAACAGGTGAGGTGCAACCTAGTGAAGATGTGTTAAGCGTAAGTCTGAACAAAACGACGCCTTTAGACATGCAACTACTTGTTATCAGTGCAAAGAGTAGTGATACTACGTTGGAAGCAGTTGAAGCATTATTACAGCAAGTAGGTGTTCCCTATGAAGTGCTTATTGCAGCGCCCAGTGGTGGCGCTCCAGAGGAGCGTTTGACTGAAACACGCTTAGTTACAAAAGATGCTAGTGGTAATGTTCGTGGTCGTTTTCAAGGCATTATTTTGACTGATGCAGCTTTGTCATTTAATGAAAATGAGGGCACGAACCTGCCAGAAAGCTATGTCAGTGCTTTTAGCGAAGAAGAGTGGAGCGCACTTTGGCAATACGAAAGAGATAGTGGTGTTCGCCAAGTTGCACTGACCAACTTTCCATCAACCTATCCAGAAGATTATGGTATGAGCTATCTGCGTCCTGTGGATACTACTGATGCAGCATTGAATATAAAATTAACGAGTGCAGGACAGTCTATTTTTAGTTCTCTTAATCGAGATATAAGCATGCCAGTTCGCTATGCGTATACGTATCTAGCAGAAATAAATGCTACAAGCGCTACGGTTACCACACCGATATTGCAAGATGCTGGTGGCAATATTGTGGGGGTTGTCAGTACAGCCCAAGATGGTCGTGAGCGCATGGCTTTGACAATGGGGCATAATCCTTCATTGCTCCACACTATGTTACTTGGCTATGACATCGTCAATTGGGTGACGCAAGGTGTGTTTATTGGTGAAAGACGGATGTACCTGACGCTAGATGTTGATGATTACTTTCTTGAGAGTAGTTTGTGGAACCCTGCAACTAAAAGTGATTTCCCACATTCAGAGCGTGTAGCTACCCTAAAGACCTCAGATATATTCAGTGCAAAAGCTGGGGTAGAACGCCTCAGAACTCGTTTTCCTTTGGCGAAAGATTTTAACTATGTCATGGCTTACAATGGTTATCCTGCTGATTTAAGTGCTGAGAAAAAGTGTACGGCAGATGCAACTATTAGCGAGGCGACACTATGCGTAAACGACTTTTTTGACTGGGTTAGTCACACGCTTAATCATGAGCTTATGGATGAGATGGACTATGCTATGTCACGTTTTGAGCTTGAAGAAAATAATTCGATTGGTACCACACTTGGTCTAAATTTTGACACTCAGTTTTTGGTAACAGGTAATCACTCAGGACTAGGTTGGTTTGATATAGCCAAAGCACCTGCTGGTGCAACGTGTCAGTATGATCAAGTACCAACAGATTCATTTTGTCAATTTGGTTTGAGGTACTCCAACACTGACATGCTGAATGCGGCACGTGATTTAGGAATTAAGTATTTGGCAGCAAACCGTGGCTGGCTTTCACATGTTGCGGAGTGTGATAGCTGTTTGATTCAACATCCATTAGAGCCATCCATTCAACTTGTGCCAAGGTGGCCAACAAGTATTTACTACAACGTTCGTACGCCAGAAGAAAATATGAGTGAATTTAACTATCTTTATGGACCAAATGGTGTTTCAACAGATGGTAACGGCAATGTGTTTTTTAAAGAAGATCAAACTTGGCAGCAGATACTTGAGTTTGAGGCTGATGTGACTATGAGGCATATTATGAGCGCTTCGCCTTATCCACATTTCTTCCATCAAGCAAATATTCACGAATATGCGCCTGGTCGTAGTTTGCTCTTTGATTGGTCGGAAGCGGTGCTAAGTAGATACAGCAGCTACTTTAATGTGCCAATTCTTGTACAAGATTGGAATGAGCTAACCCAGACTTTAGAAGAGAGAGATAGTTTTTATAATAGTTCTACTTCAGGTGTTTGGAATCGGATAGATAATACGGTTGATGTGACTAGTGGTAAGGCAGCAACCGTCTTTGTGACGGGTGCATATGTTTCTGGTACGGAATCTTTTCAGTATGGCGCTGCACAGGTGGCTAAGCTGAAGTTATCGGCAGGGCAGTCGGTGAAGGCTTCTGTAAGATAGCTTAGCCGTATTGAGAAAGAGAGACCCAGCTTTAAAATAAAAAGCTGGGTTTTTTGATTAAAGGCGAGAAGTGGTGTGGGAGGTGGTTGAGGTGGGCTCGAGCTCAAATACTTTCTCTCGCACATCCATCCGCCCTTCCAAAATATCTCCCAAACAGCTATAAAAAATCGGCACACGCTTGTAAGCGCCATGCGAATAAATAAAACTACTACAATCAATGCTAGCAGTTCTCTTAGGCAACTTGTTCTTCTTAGCTTTTGGACCAGTCAGACCCATAGCAACATTGGATTTGGCAAGCAGTTTCTTAGTTTGTAGTGAAGCGTCATTTTTTGAATAAAAGATCCAAGTAGCCTCAGTTTGTTTGGTAGCGTTCCGCAAATGCTTGCCTTTTTGAAAGCAGCTATTGTTGACTGCAGCTGCAACACAGAAGTGATTACGAATGAGTGGTTTTTTAGATGTTTGTTTACTAGATGTTTTGTCATGATCAGCCAGCGCTGTTAACAGCACTCTTGAGCCAAGTGAATGACTGATAACATCTATTGAAGTTGCATTTTTTAAGGTTTTTTGCAATAGCTTATGAAGTCTTTTTGAAGCTTTTTTTGCATTGCGTTTAGCTTTAGCATAGCTAAATTTGGCATCATCAACATCGTGCTTTCCAACGTGCCACGTGTAGCCAATAACCTCATGATAGTGAGAGAGTTCTGGGTGAGAGAGCTCTTGTTGAATATTTTGGTGTAGTGTTGAGTAAGATGCTAAAACATCTAGGAAGTCTAGATTGTAGCCGTGGATTAGGAGCAAAACACGCTTGCCCTTAATACGCTTTTTAAAGCTTTTTTTTGTAATCTTTGCATAGGCAGTGTCGTCCACTGCAAGTTCAGAATCAACATCAAAGTCTAAAAAGTTTTCTTTTTTAGCAAAACTGTGCTGTTTAAAACTAGGATTTTCCCAGAGGTCTTTCTTCGACGAAACGATAAGCATAACCACACTATAAGCTTTTAGTCTATGTTTGCTGCTGAGTGCTAACTTAATGATTTTTTTGTCAGAAAATTAAAAACCCCCTAATACTTTCT
>CALDTA010000488.1:0-10126 GCA_937924455.1 uncultured Deinococcales bacterium | reverse complement strand
GTATCTTGAAAATAATCAAGATGTTCCTGACTATGTTTTTCAAACGGTACCTTCGATAGAAGATATCTTTATGGGCATAGCAGAAACAAGAGTAGGGCAATCAAGCTTAGTTGATGTTATTTACAATCAAGACTTTAGCTTTCCTAATCGCACTTACTTTGTAAATGATCCAGCAACAGATGCTGATGACTTGGTTTATGACGTGTCTTATGTTGAACTACAGTAAGTAGTAATTGTGTAATTAGAATAGAGTTGAGGGAGGAACTTCATAGTTCCTCCCTCTGAAAGTTTTAACTTAGTTGAAGCTAGTCTAACTGCTGGTTTTCAGTAGTGTCATTCCGTAATCCGATAGTTGATAAGATCCATGACAAACTCTTTTGAAAACATTCTTATAGGCTTTACGCAAAGCTATTCCCTTACCACAATTAATGCACATTGCTTGAAACGTATTTGAATAACCTGCGTGCCACATCTTATGGGAAAGTCCTAACTTTGCCCGAATGATGTCTTGTGAAAAGTCTTTACGACCTGCACTATTTCCTGCACTACTTCCTGCACTATTTTTTTCAAGATTTCTTTCACTATATAAGTTGCTAACCACTGTTAGAATTTGCTCTGCTTTTGTCATGTTGCAAAATCCTTAGTTAATTTCAACTAGTCAAATGAAGTGCTTAGTGAAACTGTTCTTCTTCCGTAGAACCAGCCATAGCCGATGTTGATGCAAGACCTGCAGTAGCAGCATTAAGCACAGAATCGAAGTAGGTTGTACCACTTTCACGTTGGTGCTTCACGGCAGTAAAACCACTACTTTGTGCAGCAAATTCTGCTTCTTGTAATTCAACAAAAGCGCTCATGTTGCGCTTTGCATAGCCTTGAGCAAGTTCAAACGTTCTGTAGTTGATAGTGTGCCAACCAGCTAGGGTAATGAATTGGAATTTATAGCCCATTGCACCGAGTTCACGTTGGAACTTTGCAATTGTGGCATCATCTAAGTGGCGCTTCCAGTTGAAGCTTGGTGAGCAGTTATAGGCTAGCATTTGGTCAGGGTATTCTGCTTTGATTGCTTCAGCAAATTGCTTTGCTTCTTCTAAATCTGGGGTAGATGTTTCCATCCAGAGTAGGTCAACGTATGGTGCATAGTTCAAGCTGCGCTTAATAGATGATTCGATACCAGGCTGAACATAGAAGTAACCTTCACTGGTACGTTCGCCTGTGATGTACTCATGGTCACGCTCATCGATATCGCTTGTGAGTAGGTTTGCTGCATGTGCATCAGTTCTTGCAATAACGACACTTGGTACACCACAAACATCCGCTGCTAGACGTGCTGCGCTTAAGGTATTTATAAATTGACTTGTCGGTACGAGTACCTTACCACCTAGGTGACCACACTTTTTAGCGCTTGCAAGTTGATCTTCAAAGTGGACACCTGCTGCACCTGCTTCAATCATAGACTTCATAAGTTCAAAGGCATTTAGTGGACCACCGAAGCCTGCTTCTGCATCAGCAACGATAGGTGCATACCAGTGTGTGTCTGTATTACCATCTAGTTTTTCGATTTGGTCTGTACGCATAAGTGCATTGTTTATGCGCTTGACTACTGCAGGTACACTATTTGCAGGGTAAAGACTTTGGTCAGGGTAGGTATTGCTTGATAGGTTCATGTCGGCAGCCACTTGCCAACCAGATAAGTAGATTGCCTTGAGACCAGCACGTACCATTTGCACAGCTTGTGCACCTGTAAGTGCGCCAAAAGTATTAACAAAGTCTTCAGTGTGGAGTAAGTCCCACAAGCGATTAGCACCGTGTTTGGCGAATGAATACTCCATTGGTATAGAAGGCTGAAGTTGAACAACTTCCTCAGCGGAGTGACGACGTGTTACATCTTTCCAACGTGGATCGCTTTCCCATAGGTTCTTGAGGTCTTGTGCGGTTGGTTGCATGTTATGCTCCTTAGATGACGGTTTACCAGATTTCGTGTATCGACTTGTGTAATCCTTGATCTAATCAGTTTGCCTTAAACTAATACACACGAAATCGGAAACCTTCCTTAGATAATTGATTATTATTTTTTCTAGCCTCATATAGAGGGTGTGAACGAATTTTTTGCAAGCGCCCCCTAGTCCCCCTTTAAGTAAAGGGGGAAGTGAATGAATTACGTTGGGGGTGGAAAGTATGAAAACGAGGTAAGTGTTTAAGTGAAGTCTAAAGTACTTTTGTTTGAGACAAATCCCCCCCCAGCCCCCTTTTTCAAAGGGGGGGAATTTAGTACAATGTTGGGGGAATTAGTTGTGTTACTTAGTTGCTATTTCCTTCCATAAGCCCATAAGCACGCATGGTTAGGAAAGGTTTGAAGCTTCCACAGACAATCATTTCATCGAGTAGTTCTGCTGCTTCATTTAGATTAGGCATGTTGCCTAATTTGTGAAATTCATCATCACGAAGCTCTCTGTACATTTTGTGATCGACTTGTCTACCATCTGCTAAAGTTACGCCGTGACAAACCCACTGCCAAAGTTGTGCTCTGCTAATTTCTGCAGTTGCTGCATCTTCCATGAGGTTGTTGATTGCTACTGCGCCTTTACCACTGAGCCAAGCTGCCATGTATTGTAAAACTACGTTTATGTTTTGACGCATACCTTCCTCGGTAATTTTGCCTTGGGGCACTTCTGGGTTGAGGAGCTCGAGCCCTGTAATGTTCACGTCTTCACGCAGTCGTGCCTTTTGGTGTGAGTTTTTACCCAATGCTTTATCAAACTCTGCCTTTGCTGCAGCTATAAGGTCTGGATGTGCAACCCAAGTACCATCAAAGCCTTGTTGCGCCTCTCTGTGCTTATCTTTGCTAATGCTACGAAATGCCTTTTCGTTAGCAAGTGTATCGTTTCTGTTTGGAATATAAGCAGACATACCACCAATCGCATGTGCGCCACGCTTATGGCAAACTTTTACAAGTTGTTCACTGTAAGCTTTCATAAAAGGTACAGACATGGTGATTTGTTTGCGGTCTGGCAAGATGCAATCACTACGCTTATGAAACGCCTTGATGAAGCTAAAGATATAATCCCAACGACCAGCGTTTAATCCACTTGCATACTCTCTTAGCTCAAAGAGCATTTCTTCCATTTCAAAAGCAGCGTGAATTGTTTCAACTAGCATAGTTACACGAACTGAACCTCTAGGTATGCCAAGACGTTCTTCGGTGAACTCAATAACTTCGCGCCAGAGTCTTGCTTCTAGGTGACTTTCGATTTTTGGCAAATAAAAATAGGGTGCAGTACCTCTTGCCAAACGCTCTTTAGCGTTGTGATACATATATAAACCAAAGTCGAAAAAGCTTGCAGACATGCTGGTGCTTGAAACACGCATATTCTTTTCCTGAAGGTGTAAACCTCTTGGACGAACAATAAGTGTAGCGATTTCATCATTTAAGCTGTAAGCTTTGCTCTTTTTGTTATCGAAAAAGATAAGGTTATGACGAACAGCATCTTTCAATGCTTGATGCCCTTCTAAGATATTTTGCCAATTTGGTGATAAAGAATCTTCCAAGTCTGCCATGAAAACCTTAGCACCACTATTTAGCGCATTGATCATCATCTTAGCTTCAGCAGGACCTGTAATTTCTACACGTCTGTCTTGAAGATCCTCTGGACAGTAAGCAACTTGCCAGTCTGAGTTACGAATGTGCTGTGTTGATGGTAAAAAGCTAGGTAGGTAGCCACTGTTTAGCGCATGTTGTTTTTCTTGGCGAAGCTTTAAAAGCTCTTTGCGTGTTGAATCAAATTCGTAGTGCAGAGCTAAAAGGAAACTTTTTGCATCTTCTGTTAATAGCGAAGCTTCTAATTGCTGTTTACTTGTTTGGAACATGCCATGTGGTTGAGCTTCGATTGTTGACTGTGGTAATAGACTCACTTTGAGTTCCTCCAGAATTTAGAAAAAGAGTGTTGCTAACTGGAGATAATTATTCAAAATAGAGAAGTGGTGTAAAGCGGTGTATTTGGTGTAGCTTTACACCAAAACGGTGTATCTAGTGGTGTATTGATGTAACCTTTAACTGGAAAGCCAAGTAGTATCTGTCAGTATGAATGCTTTTGAGACGTGAAGGTTACATTTTGCAGTTTTTGAGAAAAACACTCAAAAATATGCTTTGCAGGGCTTTTTTAACTGTTTTGTCCTAAATCAACCTTAAGCATTGCTCATATTAGTAATGAATACCTACTTCATAAAGACTTGCTAAAACTTACTTAAGACTTTAGGTCAACTAAACAACAAACCAACAAAAGTGACTTAGCTAATGTAAACACATAATGTCAAAGAAAAGAAAAAATAATCAGTCAGAAGAAGCTACCTTTTCTAAAAGTGCTCAAAAGAAAAACAATCGAGCGAAAAAACGTGAAGCTAAAGTAGCCCAGAAAAAACGAAACCAACTTATTCAAGCTTCAATTGTAGGTTTGGCAATTCTTGCAGTTGTAGCAACGCTCGCATGGCCACAAGGAGGCATGAAAGCTGTTAGTCAAGTTCGACTTGTGAATGACCCAACGGTTGGTGCAGAAGCAGCACCCGTTGTCATAACTGAATTTGCAGATTTTGGTTGTCATGGTTGCCAAGGCTGGCATGAGGCAGGTATCAAAGATAGAATCCTTGAAGAATATGGTGACAAGGTTCAGTTTGTTTGGAAAGACTTTCCTGTAATTACGGCACAATCACCAAAAGCTGCTGAAGCTGGGCAGTGTGCCTATGACCAAGATAAGTTCTGGCCATTTCATGACCTTGTTTATGAAAGCCATGCAGGTTTAGCACTAAGCACACTTAAACGTCATGCAGAAACTGTTGGTATGGATATGAATGCATTTAATCAATGCTTAGATTCAGGACAGCATGAAGCAACGGTTGCACATGACTTAGAGTTTGCTCGTAGTTTGCGGTTACGTGCTACGCCATCGTTTAGGGTGAATGGTCGGACATTGCCTGGACCACCTAGTTATGAGCAGCTTGCAGGGATTATTGAAAACGAACTTGCAAACTAATGCTACCTACTAATAAGTACGAATAGCAGTTAAGTACGAATAGCAGTTAAGTACGAATAGCAGTTCCACGATTCACTGCTGTTGCAGTTAGTCGTGGAAGAGCTTTTGGAACGTTTTACCTCATGCTTCTGGAACGTTTTACCTCATAGCGTAATGAAAAAGTATGCTTAGTTTATGTCGAAGTGATTATTGCATGATTTCACATTTATCAGTTGTGCAGATATCAAAAGCAGCATAATCAAAGCCAGCTCGAGCCTGTAACTTGAGATAGAGTCGCTTATCTTGCAGGAAGTAGCAGTCTCCACTACTCGCTTCTAGTTCTTCTAAACTTTTTGCTTCTACTAACCTGTTGTCATCGTTCAACCTTCTATCTCTGTAAATGAAGACATCAGAGTGGGTATATGGCAAACTAAACTTAACAAAATCACCTGTTTGTAAACTAAACATGTTGACTCGGGTATGCTTTGGTTGTTCACTATAGTCATAGCTATACCAGCGATCAGTATTTGGCAAAAGGTTGCTAGTGTAAACATTACTATCCGGCATACCAACCATTGTATTTTTAGCTAAATCTTTGTAGCTAAGCGCAACGCTACTTAAGTGTATGTCAACCGTATCAAACCTAAGTGATATATAGCGTTCATCACAAATCCATGCATTCCAGTCGCTTCTATAGGTGCAAGCATCAGACAGTAGTAAAGGTTGGTTTACAACAATGCTCTGATTAGCTTTGCCCGTAAGGCTTCCATCTTTATCGATAAACACTGTTGATTGATAGCCATCAGTCTGACCGCTCAACATGTTCGGGTCAAAGAAGTACAGTGCTTTGCTTTCTGGAGATATGGTAATTTTTGATATCGAATTTTCAGGAGAAACCTCGAATTCGGTAAAATCAAGCTGGCTTAATGCCGCAGCTTCTCGCAGAGCATTTGGAATGTAGTTAGCAAAAGTCAGCTCGTTTGCTGAAGTTACTCCGTCATATACCTCAAAACCACGAATAACTTTGTCAGGGCATTTTTGGCATAGGTTATCTATTGGCAATGGCAAACTGCGACCATCTATGCCAGTTAGCTCACCTTGAGCAGGTGTACCTTTGTTAGCAGATTCCCCAATGAATACACTTTTTTCGACTGTATTGTTTGCTGCAGCCATGGTTACACCAATCGCATTGTCACTGAATGTGCCACCACGAACCACTAAGTTTTGACCACGTAACCAGATTGCACGTCTTCGATTTTTAAATGCAGAAAAGTTGTCAAAAACTGCTGGTACAGGTGCGGAATTTGCATCACTTGGAACATTTCGAGGAACGTAATAGCTTGTTTCAGCATCAAGTTCGGCATTAGGTCCTCTATCAACATGCAGTGCATCAAACTGGTTTGAGTGTGCAGTGTTTTGATTAAAACCAGCTAAGGGGAGTGACCTTGGAAAGACTGATGTTGTTGCTGATGGTCCTGTTGGGTGTTGTGGTAATCCAAACCAAAAACCTGATCCTTCTGAACCTGCTGCCACATTATTTATGTAAAGGTTATCAGGATTTGTTATCCAGAAAACTGCTGGACCTGGGTCAATTGTGTCGGTAGATAGTAGCGCATAATCTTCACTTGGTTTTCGGATGCTTAAACCTAGTACTCGCTCAAAGCGATTACCTTGTTCGATACCATCTTCTAAAAAGAAGCAATGACCAAAACTTTCGTACGCCACGGTTTCTTGAATCAATACATTATGTGCACCGTGAATCGTGATACAACGATTGAAACTATGATGAATTGAAGTTCGTTTAACAAAATCCCCTTGGGCATCTCCTGCTTGGTGCCAATGGATTGGATAACGCCCAACCTCACCTCGTTGTCCCATTCGAGTTAGCTCTACACCATCAAGTTTCAAGCTACTATTTGGCATAGCCATGATGTGTCCACCGTAACCTTGACTTTGGGCATATATATCGTCGATTGATTCGATTCGCACTTTTCGGCTGAGCACCGCAACTTCGGCTCGAGTATCGATAGTTTTACCTGCAATTTTTTGTAGTTCTCCCCAGTGCAAATAATCTAGTGGCGTATCTAATTCGATAACAGCACCGTTGATTGCAGTAATAGTTCGCTCTTCAGCTTGTTCAAAATTATAATCTGTAGAGGCAATAACAATCCTATCGCCGACTTTCCACTCTGGATTCATTTCAAGTGTGAGTTGATTAGAACCAGCTTGTGAGTTTTTAGCTAGTTTTGTCCAAGTTGTTTTTGGCGCATCTGCATAAATTTCAAAGACACCACCAGACATTATTGCGATTACCCTATTGCCAATGTGGTGCATTGAAGTTTCAGGAGTTCCTGTTAGTTGAATTATTGTTGTCTTATCAAAAGGTTTTTCTTCACTCCCAATTGTGAGTTTTCCAGAAATTTTTATCCAATCAGAACTTAAAACTGTTGTATCACCAATGATTTTTAGTGATCCTAAAATGTTTAAACCTGCAAGCTTTGGTGTAGAGCTATTTAGAATTATTTCTTTGCCTACAGGAATAGTTACAATATCTCCATCTTGTGGAACTACGCCATTCCAAGAAGCTGCATCTGACCATCTGCTACCTGAAGGTATAGTTGATGTGGGTTCTTTGCTTGCTTCAGTAGGTTTAGTGGATTCTGTAGGTTTAGTAGGTTCTGTAGGTTCAGGTACTCTCGTAACAGCTTCGGTTTGGTCTGGGTTTGATGTAACTGGTGGTCCATAAGGCTCTAGTGGTTCAGAGCAAGATGTAATTAGGAAAAGTACAACTGTTAAGATAAAAGTATGTTTTAAATACTGTCTACTATTAAATTTTTGTATGTGTCTACTATTTTTTCGATGTTGATTGCGACTAGGTATACGATAAATATTTATAAAATAAGTGCGTATAGAATAAAACAGCTTGTTGATTGCATGTGAATATTGACTTAAAGATTTCATATTCCCCCAGAATGTTCTGAAACATTTAAATTGCCTGTGAATACAAATGTAGGGTGTGGTGATGAGGAAAGAGGCGACCTTACACAACTATCTATTGGCAATTTAAAACTCAGTTTTTATCGTTAAGCTTTTAGTTAATTTCCATTAACGAAAAGCTTGTAAACGATAAGACAAGCTAGTTAATCAAACATTACTGAAGAATTACTGTGATGTTTCAGGTATACATAATGAGCTCTGATAAGCTTTTGCTTTATCTGTTTTATCTGTTTTATCTGTATAGCATTTCCACGATTCACTGCAACAGCAATCAATCGGCGATGCAGATGTCTGTGAAAACCACACAGTGCGAGTAGGAACGAACTCATTTAGCATGGGTCAACATTACGTGGAAACGCTAGTAAAAGCAAACGAGAATTAAGTAAAAGTCGTATGACTACAAATTTCTTGAAGGCTCTATTATGTGTCTTTTGCGTCTATAACGCACTTTCTATGCATTGAGGGATTTGAGAATATAATCCGATACTGCACAAGCTGCTATGTTCTGATTTTTCATGATATTTGCGTCTGTGACAGTACTCTTGAGGTTTTCATTCACGCCTACACAGTACGCTTTATACAGGGTCATACGTTTTTTATTGGACTCTCAAAAGCAAACTTTGTATGCTATCAATTTAGTACTATTAATCTATAGGTGGAACTCGCTTTGCTATCTGCCCAACAGTCATTCCCTGAATCAAAATAGCAAAAACAACCACTGCATAGGTCATTGCTAAAATGATGTCACGCTCAGTTCCCTGTGTAAGTGAAAGCGCAAGCGCAACCGAAATTCCCCCACGTAAACCACCCCATACCAGCAAACGCACTGTGTATTTTGGAAAGCTACGACCAAGCCTGAAGATACTAATTGGCAACCCAACAGCAATAAAGCGAGCAAGTAACACAATTGGAATAGCAAGCAATGCAGCAATAATTCGTTGCTGGTCATAGACAACTATAAGTAGTTCCATGCCAATAAGTACAAAGAGGACGGCATTTAGGATTTCATCCATCATCTCCCAGAACTTGTCTAGGTGTTCACGAGTTGTGTCTGACATAGCAAAACGTCTACCTTGATTACCAAGTAGTAAGCCAGCTACAACCATCGCAAGTGGTCCAGAGGTGTGAAGTGCATGTGCTAGTGCATAGCCGCCTACAACTATTGCTAAACTCACCATGACTTCTACAGGATAGCTATTAATTGATTTGAGCATGTAATAGCCAATATACCCAAGGATTAGACCAAAGATGATGCCACCGATGGCTTCTTGTCCAAAAAGGGTGAGGGCATTCATGACGTTATTGCTAGATTCAACTGCATGAGCCGCATCTACTGCTTCACTACCATGCCCGCCACTAGTGCCAAGTAAACCAACAATCACACTAAAGACAACAACGCCAACACCATCGTTGAAGAGGGATTCACCTGTGATGAGCGTTTCAACATCTTTACGCACACCGATGCTTTTTAAAATACTCAGTACCGCAATTGGGTCGGTGGGCGAAATGAGTGCACCAAAGACTAGTGCATAGGTATAGCTAATATGTAAATCAAAGAAATTGAGCATGTAGTAAGTCAACGTACCTACGATAAAGGTGGAGGTGATGACACCAACACTTGCTAGTACAAAAATTGGCCAGCCTTGTTTGCTTAGGTCATTTAGATTGACGTGCAATGCGCCTGCAAAAAGCAAAACACTCAACATGCCATTCATGACAAGATCATTGAAATCTAAACCAATAAGAAGATTTTTCACCCAAACTTGCATAGCGTCTGTGGCAAAAAAGATAAGACCTAGTGACATTAGTAGGGAGACCAACATAAGCCCTATGGCTGTTGGTAGTTTGATAAAACGTTCGTTAATCCAACCGAACAAAGCGGTCATGGAAATGATAATGGCAAAAATTTCGAAGCTAGTCATGATATTTCAGTTTACGTGATTTCCTGTCACAAAAGCTATGACAAAAAATAAACTAAGCTTGTTTTGTTATAAGTTATCGCAACTATATCTTGACATTTATTGAATCCACCCCGACCCTCCTTTTTAAAAGGAGGGAGAAAAAGCAATAAGGCTAGATTTTGAGTTATTATCATCACAATGCCTAATTCAAAGTCTAATTTAAAG
>CALDTA010000487.1:0-4407 GCA_937924455.1 uncultured Deinococcales bacterium | reverse complement strand
ACAGCGCATACACAACGCATACATAGCGCATACACAGCACATTTTCCTACACGCTTAAGCTATAAATACTCTACCAATACTCAGCAAGTTCATAGTGGCTTATGTAAGCCTAGTAAAAGGCTTTTTTATAGGAGATTGATAGAAAATGTACCGAAATGATTTTTTGGTTTGGAATTCTTTTTTAGTATGGCTTAGCTTGATAGTGTTGGCATTGACAACAACTGGCTTCGCACAAAATTTGGCACAAAATTTAGCACAAAATTATGCTTTTGAAAATCACACTGTTGCTGAAACAGATAGCTACACTGGTTCTATTGCAGATTTAGATACCTCAAATAGCCTCGCAGCAAAATTTGAAACAGTACTTTCAGAAAGCATGGCTGAAGGTGTAAACTTCGCTGGCAAATATAGCATTACAAGCGTTGAATGTGGTGCAGCATGTCAGGTAAATGTTGTTGTTGATCTTAGCACTGGCAAAGTTGTTGATAGTTTAACTAGTGCGACAGGCATTGATTTTAAAGCAGATAGCAAACTCGTTCATATCAATCCAGATAGTGACTTTGAATATTATCTTGTTTGGAATGAAGACAAACAGCGCTTTTATCGTGCCTATATTCAAGAATTAACACTTCTAGATGGACGCTCTTGCTTTTGGCTCGGCACAGACACTAATGGAACGACCATTCACTTAGATGGCAGCAACAACATCTATGGGTGTGATCCTTTGCCAAACGTAACACCTGGAACGCAAGCCTCTATTCTGCGAGGAGCGCTTTATCATGATGGTGGTAGACCACTTGGTATCTTCACTGCTGACTATATGGAATTAGTCATCGAAAGTGGACAGGCGTCCATTGGTCAAGAAAAGCAAGTTCAAATTGATATCAAACAGATAAAAACGCAAACAGGTAGCTGTTTGAAGCTTGATCCCATCGAGCTCGAGCCCACGGTCACTATCTACTACCTCTGCGACGAAGGTGACGATTCACACATTGTCGTACTAAGCAATGGCTTTAGGCAAATTGGCGATGCACTCATTACTGAAATGATTCGCCTTCAGCGTGATGACGAGAATTTATTGGTTTCTGAAAGATTGCCAGTCTATATTGGTCTAAGTGCTGCTGCTGTAGATGGTGTTAGTGAAAGTGAAAAAGTCAGTGATACTTCGCCTGAATCTAGTAGCCCTGAAACTATTACCATTGACAACTCATCTCCAGAAGAAGCTGTAGATGAGGTACAGTCTGATACAAACACAGTACTTGAAAACACAGTACTTGAAAACACAGTACTTGAAGAAACTATAGAACCAGAACAAATAGAAGAATCTATGACGGATTCTGAAGCAAGTTCTGATACCGATACAGACGAAAATGCAAGACCAACTGAGGAAGGTTCAAATGTTGAACTGATTGCTGATAACAACAACACTCCTTCAGTTATCGCATCAACAATCACAGAAACAGCATCATTGCTAGAAACCACAACCATCACAAATCCTCAGAACATTGGTTTAGTCAATTCTACAGATACTTCTGTAGATCCAGTAGAAACTGCTATAAGAGTAGAAACTGCTACAGAAACAGAAACTGCTACAGAAACAGAAGATACCGTAGAAGCACCTGAAATGACAGATGAATTAACAGATGAATTAACAGGTGACTCAGCATCAACAGTAGAAAATACTACATTAGAAAACACAGGAACAAACACGGTAGCAAATATGGCAACAAACACAGCAACTAGCAATGCAGAAGTAACTGAATCTGCTATAGAATCTAATGCAGAACTTCAAGATACTCAAGCAGAAACTGAAGAAGTCGAGATAGAATCTCAAGCTGCTACAACTGACACCACAAATAGCGAAGCGCCTGAACTAGACATCACTGCTGAGAATTGGCAAAGCCACCCAGATATTCTCAGTACCCGCCTGATGTATGGCGCACTCAATGAATTTATTGCTGCTGGAATGCTGCGACAAAAAATGCAAAGCTTCGAACGGTGTACTAGCTACCAAGAGTCAGAACGAAGACTCTGGTCTGATAACGGCGTAACACGTCGCTATCTTGCAAATTACAATGATGACAATGCTACCGCCAGCATTGAGCACAGTTACGACGAAAACGGTACCTTACGACACGTGTACATTTCTGAAAGTCAACGCTATGGTGAACGCATGACTGTGCTCGAGCACCAACTGTATTACACCCAAAACGGTACATTACTTTGGCACGACAAAAAATACGCTGAAGAAAACGGCTTTGATCTAGAAAATAGTAAAGTTCTTGAAACAATCACCTTTAATCCTGATCTATCCTTCAATGCTCCCCATAGTTGTGATTAAGTAGTTGTGATTAAGTAGCTTTCTTAAAAGCACAGTAAGCATAGTAAGCACAGTAAACACCCCGCTTAGAATGCCTCAAAATAACCCACTTCATTAATAAAAAAGCTCATCAAAATTATTATACTCGGTATAATTTATTAACAAAAATTATTGTACTCGGTACAATAGATACAATCAGGCTTTCCTAAAATAATTGTCGTTTTAGATTTCTAGCACCTTTCCTAGCAAACGTAAGCAAAATCACTTGTATTTCTTCATGAAAGTCTGTAAACTTACTATGTTCTTAGCAAAGTGATAGGTTATTCAGTTAACTATCTCTAGCTAATAACACGAGCGCGAGCTCGGCAATATAAATGTTGCAACATACTCTAAAGAAATTTAGGCAAATGAGCAGCAGTAAGGAAAGTAACACAATGGCAACAGGTAAAGTAAAATGGTTTAACGGTGACAAAGGTTTTGGCTTCATTGAACAAGACGGTAGTGACCAAGATGTATTCGTACACTTCTCTGCAATCCAAGGCGACGGCTTCCGTAACCTATATGAGGGTGATGAAGTTGAATTCGATATCGAACAAGGTCAAAAAGGTCCACAAGCTTCTAACGTAACCGTTACAAACGCAGGCTCATAAGTCTACATAAACTTTAATTTCGAATATTTCAAACACTCAGCTTCGGCTGAGTGTTTTTTCTTGTTCGATCTGAATTGTGGCATAATTCAGCTTTTAGCAAACGATGCTATACTTTTTGCATAATGAAAATCACACCCTTTATTTTTAGCAACGATGTTGAACGTGCCATAAAATTTTATTCTCTTTTAGGTGATGTCAGCATTAGATATCAAAGCGATGACTGGACAGAACTGAGTGTCAACGGTGCTAGCTTTGGCATCCATCACACAACTGAGCCAATAACCGTAGGGAATCATATGGGTTTGAGCTATACAACCAGCACAAAGCTAACTGAGCTAAAAGCTATGCTTGAAGAAAATAACGTAGAAATAATTAGAGACATCGAAGATCAGGGCTTTGCAGATACCATGGTGATTAAATCACCTGATGGTATTGCGATCGAAATTTTAAATCACAAAGCTAACTAAATGTACAATACTGATTACATTATGCGAACCATCAAGCAGTTTTCAGAAATGCTTGCTGCACTTTTGTTCAATGCTCGCTCTACTGGCGAAGAAGTCTCTTACGATGACTTGAATGAATTAAGCTCTTCATTCACTGGTCTTAGCTTAGATGCTTTACTGACCATGAGCAGCGCTCAACTTCTCGCTTTGTTTTCGCTGACAGGTCAGCTTGATATCAATAAAGCCTATGCAAGTGCTTGTTTAATCCATCAGACTTCGATGCAGGAAGGCTCGAGCCACAACCAAAGCCTCCAAAAAGCCACAGCGCTGGACCTGCTTCTAGAAATCAAAAATCAACTAGGCGACTATCTCAACGAAGAACACAAGAACCTCACTATCAGCCTTACCGCAGAACTTCAAGTTGATAGCTAGCTGATAGCACTAACTAGCTGCTTGTTCTAAAAACGCTTCAATTTTGTCATATCTAGGAATACTAGGCTGCGCCCCTTGAACAGTCACAGCAAGTGCTGCTGCTGCATTTGCAAAGTGTAAAGCACTTTCTAAAGCTACACTGTTAGCCCCTAAACCCTGCGAAAGCTGTGTTGCTAGTGCACCACAAAAGGTATCTCCTGCTGCTGTCGTATCCACAACATCTACATCAAAAGCATCTAAAGTACCTGAGTTATCGGCATCTAACCAAACAACACCATCTCCACCTAAAGTCACAATAATTGTATCTACACCTTTAGCTTGCAGAACAGTTGCAGCTTTCAAAGCACTGGTCTTATCTTCAACCTTGATTTGGCTCAGAAGCTCAGCTTCACTTTCATTGACAACCAAGATACTCAAGTTGCTAAGTAACTCTTCTGATAATTCTTGTGCTGGTGCTGGATTAAGCAACACGGGAATCTGACGTTCAAAGGCAGCTTTTGCAACAGCTTCAACAGTTTCTATAGGAACTTCTAACTGCATCACAACCATTGCAACATCA
>CALDTA010000486.1:0-10161 GCA_937924455.1 uncultured Deinococcales bacterium | reverse complement strand
ACGAGCTCTTAAAAAAGAACCAACACAAAGCACCACTCGGTCGCTAAAACGGTCAACGCCTTCCCAAGTACTCACACCTTTTACTACATTATCTTCAATCAACAGAGAACTAACACTCGACTGCAAAGCATGAATGCCTTCTTGCTCTTCAATCAGCATCTTTGCTCGGCGATGACATTCAAAATTTGCCACATAACCATCTTGTCCGATAGCTTCAACAATATCTGCCATCAATGACCCTTTAGGTGCATCTAGATGCGTACCATCCCCAAGTAGGTTATAGACTGTGTCTAAACTTGTGGTTACTAAAAGAATATCCAGCCCATGCTTTGCACAGCGCATAGCAAGTTCTGATCCTGATATACCAGCACCTACAATAATCAAATCATATTTGTGATTTCGTCCCGGGAAACTTTTCATAAAGTGATGGGATGTAACAAGCAATGTTTCAAGTTCGATAGTTGCTTAAACTAATCCCCCCACTCGCTTCGCTCGTCGCCCCCCTTAACAAAGAGGGCTAGTTTTCAGATCCCCCCCTTATCAAGGGGGGCTAGGGGGGATATGCCTTTATCTAAAATTAGTATACAACAAGCAGTACAAAAAAGAGCTAGCAAAACATCAAACATGTTCAACTAGCTCTATTATATTCAAACCCTCTTAACTTTCAACAACAGTCGGAACAATAATCGGATTCTGTCCTGTCTCTTTACGTAAATAACGTCTTACAGGATAGAAAATATCATCACGAATATCACTCAAACGCTTCTTCTCTTGCATACCACGAGATAAATTCTCCATAGCAATTCTCTCAATTTCACTATGAACCTCTTCGCGGTGTGCCACCACACCACGGCTAATTACTTCAATCATCGGATTCTTGCGATTAGCCAGTGCCATAATCACCACAACACCTTCATTTGAAAGCATCTGACGATCACGAATCATTGGCATACTTACTTCGTTGACATTGTCAAGATAGATAGCACCAACTTCAATTTGCCCTGTTTTGCTAAAAGTATCTCGTGTGAGCGTCAGAATATCGCCATTTTCAGGGATAATACTTTTTTCTGGTGGGTAAGCCATAGCTTCTGCAAGATCTCGGTGATTCACTTGATGGCGAATCTCACCATGCCACGGTATGAAAAATTTTGGTCTAGTCAAGTCAAGAATAAGCTTTAACTCGCCTTGATAGGCATGACCTGAAGTATGCACTTTGTACTGTGGTGGATAATAGACCTTCACTTGTTTGGCATAGAGCTGATTAATAATTCTTCCTACTGCCTCTTCATTTCCAGGAATCGGGTGAGATGAAAGAATCACGGTATCGCCAGGTTTGAGTGAAAGTTTGGCGTGACTGTCAGACGCTAAACGAGATAGCGCAGCCATTGGCTGTCCTTGCGACCCTGTTGTCAAAAACAAGAGTTTATCATCTTGAATTTTAGACATTTCATCAGTCTGTGCAATAGGGGTACGTACTTCCAAATAGCCAAGCTCTTGGGCAATGCGTACATTTTTGACCATTGAGCGACCTTCAATAACAACACGGCGATCATATTTCTCGGCAATACGAATGACATTTTGCAAACGGTGGATATGCGAGCTAAAGGTAGTAACAACCACTCGACCACTTGCATCAGCTACGATGTCTTCAATTGCCTTCATGACATCGCTTTCACTCGGTGAGTGTCCAGGTGCTTCAGCTCTGGTTGAATCTGAAATCAGTGCCAGTACACCTTCTTGTCCAGCATGAGCTAGCTTGTGTAGGTGGCTTGTTTTACCATCCGCAGGGTTGTAATCAAGTTTGAAATCACCTGTGTGAACAATTCTGCCTATAGGGGTATGGATAATCAAACCAGAATTGTCTGGAATTGAGTGCGTCATACGGAAAAAGTCAACTGTGAAGTACTTGCTAACCTTAATGCGGTCATCAGTTGAGACTTCGTGAAGGTCTACGTCACTTTCGCTTAGTTGAAATTCTTCAAACTTGCCACGAAGCAGTCCTAGCGTTAGCTTTGCGCCATACATCGGAATCTTTGGTAGTAAGCCAAGCATATAAGGCAAACCACCAATATGGTCTTCGTGACCGTGTGTCAGTACCCAAGCAACAACCTTATGAGCGTTTTCAACAACCCAATCAATCTTAGGGACTAAGATGTCTACGCCGAGCATATCGGCATCTGGGAATGCCAGACCACCATCTACAAGGAGAATTTCATCATCGTATTCAAAGGCAAGCATATTCTTGCCGATTTCCCCCATCCCACCAATAGGGATGATATTGAGCTTTTTCTCTAGTTTTTCGCTTGATTTTTCGCTAGCTTTAGACTTTCCATTGCTTTCATTTGAATCTGAGTCTGAATCAGAGGAACTATTTATTTGCGAACTCGCTTTAATCGTCTTTTTTGGACCGTTATGAACAACAGCATCACGGTTTTTCTGAGCGTTATTGTTATAACGCCTTGTGGGTCTTCTTGTCATGTTACTCCTAGTTGGTACCGTCAAAATTCTTTGACAGCCCTCCAAAGTTTTGCCGCTTGGAGGGAAAGCGGGCACTAAACTATTACTTTTGAAAAGACATTCCGATAGCTAATTCAGAACATCAATTAATTTACGAATGTGGGTATCACGCTTTTTAAGCTAGTTGTAGCGGCTAAAGTTACTAGCTACTACAATCTTAGCTTAAGGTAAAGCTTCTATATGAGCTATATGTTAACTAACAGTATTAAACAGTGGACTAATTAGACGCTAGCCTAACTAAATACTAGGTCAATTAAACGCTGTGCTAGCTAAACGCTGTGCTAGCTAAATGCTGTGCTAGATAAACGCTGTGTTAACTAAACGCTGTGCTAGATAAGTTTATTTTACTAATAAAACTTTACTCACAAAATTATGTCTAACGTCTACCGCCACGGTCTCCACCGCGACCACCGCGACCGCCATCACGACCACCGCGACCACCGCCACCACGACCGCCGCCACCACTACGTGGGGCTCTTGGCGCAACAATGCCCTCAAGTTCAGGGCGCACTAAATCTAGCTTGCCACGGTCATCAACAGTGTTGACTTTAACTTGAATAACATCGCCTTCTTTGAGGTATTCTTCGACATTTTCTACACGCTCTGCTGCAATTTGGGAGATGTGCAACAAGCCATCTGTACCAGGAAGCACAGTTATGAAAGCGCCAAACTCGACAATTTTTGCAACTTTACCGTCGTATACCTTGCCAACTTCAACCTCTTCGGTCATGGCTTCGATACGTGACTTCACTTCTTGAGCTGCTTCTGAATCTTCACTGTAGATGCGAATAGTGCCGTCTTCATTTACCTCAACGGTTACACCGAGTGATTCCAGTTCACGAATCTGCTTACCACCTGGTCCGATGACTGTACCAATTTTGTCTGTTGGAATCTTTGTTTGCAGAATTCTTGGTGCTTTAGAAGAAATCTCTTCTCTTGCTGCAGGCAAGACTGAATTCATCAAACCTAAAATATGCAGGCGACCAGCTTTTGCTTGATTCAGTGCTTCACCCATAATTTCAGCAGTGATGCCCTTAATCTTGATATCCATCTGCAACGCAGAAATGCCGTCTTCGGTACCTGTAACTTTAAAGTCCATATCACCAAGGGCGTCTTCTGAGCCTAGGATATCAGAAAGGACTTTATAGTTGTCGCCTTCTTTGATAAGACCCATAGCAATACCAGCCACTGGCTTCTTAAGAGGTACACCAGCATCCATCATGCTCAAGCTACTGCCACAGACTGATGCCATCGAGCTCGAGCCGTTCGACTCCAGCGTCTCAGCTACCACACGAATAACATAAGGAAAATCTTCTTGTGAAGGAAGCATACGCTCTAAAGAACGTCGCGCTAAATTACCATGCCCTTGTTCACGGCGAGATACACCACCCATACGCTTCGTTTCCCCTGTTGAATACGGTGGGAAGTTGTAGTGAAGCATATACTCTTCAGACGTCTCTAAACCTAAGTCATCAACAAGACGGTTATCTCGACCTGTACCAAGTGTGGCCACGCTCAACACCTGCGTTTCACCACGGGTAAAGACCGCAGAGCCGTGCGCCTGTGGTAAAACACCTGTTTCAATCCAAATTTGACGGATTTCATCTGGTGTACGCAAGTCACTACGTTGGTTGTCTTCAAGAATCATTCGGCGTGACTCTTTAGTGCTTGCCTTAGCAAAAGCCTCTTTAAGCATCTCAATACGCTCTTCAGCACCTTCAGCCTCAGCGTCAGGTACTTGCTTTTCAATAATACTGTTACGTAATGCCTTGACTGTTTCAGCACGCTTTTTCTTGCCTTGCGTTAACAAAGCAGCATTCAAATCCAAAGCAGCAGCTTCACGAACCATTAAGTCAATATCATCTTGAGATAATTCACTTGGCGGTACATGTTCTGCTTTTTCTTTGCCACAGTCTTCACGCAGTTGCTTAATGATGTCAATCACAGGCGCAAGCGCAGCTTGTCCTTCTTCGATTGCACCAATCATAGTTGCTTCGTCAAGCTCATCTGAACTTGCCTCAACCATGAGTACAGCATCATCGGTACAGGCTAGTGTTAGCTCTAGAGCAGATTCTTGTTTTTGTTGCAGTGTTGGGTTGATGATATATTCACCATCTATATAACCAACCTGAAGACAACCCGTTGGACCATCCCAAGGTGCATTGCTCAGACTTAAAGCAGCAGAAGCACCGATTGCACCAAGGCAGCCAGGATCATTTTCTTGGTCTGCACTTAATACAGTAATGATAACTTGTGTTTCATTACGCAACGTTTTTGGGAAAAGCGGACGAATCTGTCTATCTGTAATTCTGGCATTCAAAACTGCCTGTAAGCCTGGACGACCTTCACGACGAAGGAAACCGCCAGGAATCTTACCAATGGCATAGTGGCGCTCTTCGTACTCAACAGTCAGTGGTAAGAAATCCATTTTGTTTTCTCTATCTGACATGTGAGCAGTAACTAGAACCATAGTACCGCCGTAGGTTACCGTTACACTTCCTGAAACTAGTTTGGCATACTTACCAGTTTCAATAATCAGTTCACGCCCACCTAGCATGGTGCTATAGCGTTTCGCCTCGGGTATATTCACGATTTCTCCTTTTGTAAGTTCATTATGTTTTTCTTTTAAAGGTCTTCAATACTTATTCACATTTGACTCAAGCTAAAATTCTAACTATCTTTAATTAATAATCAGTAGGGATTAGTAGGGAGTGGTAATTAGTACTTAAACAATACGATTATTATATGAGTGTTGTAGTGATAAAGACCGTGTTTCCTTATTCTATAAGATTCTATACGTGTGAAGTAGGTTTGCTTTAACGATTATATTCCTTCAATAAACTATAACATCAATAAACTATAATAAGCTGAAATAAATAGTAGCCCCAAAATATAGGCTGTTAATAAATACATGAAGCGAGGTCATGTTGACCCCGCTCCAATTATGTTTCAAATATTTTTTGAATATGCTCTCAGTACCAAAAGCAATTTTGAGCTTTTGATATACCGTAAAGCACTTGTACCTAAGTACTTACCTGAGTAGCAAGAGTTTACGCCTATGGGATATTCCGTCTTAACGACGTAGTCCTAAACGAGCAATCAATGTTTTGTAACCTTCGTAATCTTTGCGCTCTAAATACTTAAGAAGACGCTTACGACGACCAATCATTCTTAGTAGACCACGACGGCTGTTATTATCTTTTTTGTTTGCTTTGAAGTGCTCAGCAAGATTGTTGATGCGCTCTGTTAACATTGCAACTTGAACTTCTGTTGAGCCTGTATCTGCTGCTGAACCTTGGTATTCACCGATAAGCTCGGCTTTTTTCTCTTTAGTTATAGACATAGTTGTGTCATTCCTTATTTCAGGTAAGCCGCAGCAGTAGATTTATCAGATTTATCTAATCTATACCGCAACTCCCAACTAAGAATCGTAGCACGGTAGTGCCAAGGTATGTTAGGGGCGATTTCCTTTATTTATTTGCTATTCAATCCTCGTTTACCCCTCATTTACCAACACAAAAATTAGCAAATATTTCAGCAATAACTTCATCAGCAATTTCACCACGCCCTGTGATGTCCGCCATCAGTTTTAGGGCGTGTTCTATGTCTAGTGCAGCTAAATCATCTGGTGCAACTAAAGCACTTTCAATCGCTTCAGCGACTTCACCTAAAATTGAAACATGACGTTCGCTACTAATCCAGATTTCTGCTGAAGCGACATCCCCTATTAACTTAGTGTGAATAGCTTCTTTTAAAACATCAATACCTGCCCCTGTTTTAGCAGAAACAGAGAGTGCAGCGATATTGTTAAACGAATTGACAGATGCTAATTCAATAACTTGATTCAAATCAGTTTTATTTAAAATAACAATACTTTTATCAACATCTAAGCTCGCAAGGAGTTGCTCATCTTCATCTGTGAGCGCTTCACTAGTATCTAGCAGCAACAAGCTTAAATCGGCATTTGCTGCAATTTCTTTAGACGCCTCTACCCCACTAGCCTCGATGCTATCTTGCGTTTCCCGTATACCTGCCGTATCCACAGCAACAACTGGAATACCTGCAATGTCTAGCGGAGCTTCTAAGTAATCTCTGGTTGTGCCTGCTTGTTCGCTGACGATAGAACGGTCATAGCCAAGAAGCGCATTGAGCAAGCTTGATTTACCGACATTTGGACGACCGATTAGGGCAAGTTTTGCGCCTTTGGTGACTAGCGTGCCAGCTCGAGCCGTGCCCAGCAACTCCTCAACCCCTTCAAGTGCCCTATTTAGGGGCTGCGCCAATTCACTCTCTTCAACACCTTCTTCAGGGTAATCAATCACCGCATGGATATTGGCATAAACCCTTGTTAGATCACTTTGGATGGCATGAAATGCCTCACTCAAGCGCTTATTAAGCCCTAAAGAGGCTTGTCGCCTTGCACCATCTGACTGAGCATTGACCATTTGCAAAACAGCTTCTGCCTCGACTAAATCTATGCGCCCATTGAGGTAAGCACGTAACGTAAATTCACCTGGCTTAGCCAAGCGCGCACCGTGTTGAATGCAAAGCTCTCTAGTCTTGCGTAAAACAGCAGGACCACCGTGAGTCTGGAGTTCAATGACATCTTGAGATGTGTAGGAGTGAGGATTGCGAAAGCTTAGGAGTAAGGCTTCATCAACCAAGCTTGCTTCTTGAGACTCTTCGGCTGAAGTATCAATTACGTTACCGTAGACAATTCGCCCAGCATCTAAGTCTGCAATGCTCAACTCATCTTTTTTGGCTTTAAATATCTTTGAAGCAATCTGAAAACTATCAGGTCCAGATAATCTAACAATGCCAACTGCGCCAACGCCGAGGGCAGTAGCGATTGCGGTGATGGTGTCTTCAAGTGGTGGTAATTCCATTAGCTACTATCATACGAAGCAAATACGTTTTTGAACAGAATCACCTGAAATAATGCCTTTATACCAATTCCACTTAATTAAGCTTTTCCACAATTAACTGACTTAGGTCAGTTAATTGGTATTACGTGTAAACACAATAATAATGCTTTTTCATATACTTCAGTCAATTTTGTTTGTATGCAGACCACTATCAACAATCCGCACTGGTAATGGCGAACTAGACTCATCCATGTACAAATTACGATAGGGAAATGGAATCTCTATACCACCATCGCTAAAGGCTTCTTTAATGCCCTGCTGAATGCTATTGCGAAGGTCTAAATAATTTTCAGTTGTGCCCCAAACAGAAAATTGTAAATCAACTGAAGACTCTCCAAAACCTTGAGCAATAATTTGTGGACTAGGATCATTCAAACAAAGTGGATTACTTTCTGCTACATGAAGAAGCGTATCTTTCACACGCTGTAAATCTTCGTTGTAGGCAACACCAATCATGGTATCTACTCTCCTAATAGGAAAACGATTGAAGTTAGTAATTTCAGATTTGACCATTGTTTCATTGGGAATCCGAACCAGTAAATTATCAAAGGTACGAAGCTTCGTAGAAAGTAAATCAATGGAAAGGACTTCTCCAGTAGTGCCTCCTATCTTAATAACATCCCCAACTTCTACAGAACGCTCCATTACCAAGAAAAGACCACTAATTAAATTTGAAACTGACGTTTGCGAAGCAAAACCAATAGCAAGCGTGACTATACCTGCTGCACCCAGTAGAACACCAAAGTTAAATCCTAGTTCACGCAGTGCAGAGATTAGAAACAGTAAGAAAATAGTGTAGGAAACTAAACGCCTAAATAGTAAACGTTGTTGTGGTGTAAGCGCTTTGCCAAAACCTCGCATGATGGCAAGTCGGGCTAAACGAGCTAAAACGAACCCTATAATTACAAGCAGGGCTGCACGAATAAAAGCCGCAAGAGAAATTCCACCAACCAAATTAGTAAAGTCAATGGCATCCAACCATTGCTGCATGGAATTAATCATGGAATCAGTCATGCTCCTGAAAAAAGCCTACTAAACGCACGAACAACCAGATTGCTTTCAGCTTTTAAGTTAGGTGCAGCCAAACGCTCTGCTTCACCAGCTTCTACAGGTGCACCCTTGCGAATTTGCAGTGTGGCATTATCAGTATTTTGCTCACGCGCCAAAGTAATCGTTTGCGTCCAGAGATCATTGTTTGCCCGATATAGAGCAAGGTATTGAATAGGTAGTTTTACTCTCTCTAACAACAAACTTGTTTTACTGCGATTGCGTATCTTGATTGGAGTAATAGCACGATTAGGTGTATCGGGTAAATCTTCTAAGCGTAAACGTCCTAACGTACTACTGGCATAGCACAGTTCACCCTCAATAGTACTTGAACCAAACCACGTATCTGAAGGTCGAAAGGTTGGAAAATCTCGTAAGATGTTGTTACTGTCCCCTACTCCCACTCGCACCCACACTGGAGTCATAACATACATAGTTACTTCTTCTCCACTTTGAACTTGAAATGGTTCTCTGGGTTTAATCACTACAGGACGGTCTGCTAACACAGGCTGTAAATGCAACATTGTAGGAGCTTGCTTAAAACTGTAGCGATAGACTTTTGCATCAGCATGAATATCATGGTGCGACACAGTAGCATCATGACTTATGGTTGAGGCAAGCGGGTCATTACTGCTTTGATAATGCGCAATACGCCACTCTTGAGGGTATCTAGTAAGCCACAAAGCACTAGCACCAATTTGCCAGCGCCCGATGTGGCTTTCTTGACGCTCAAATTCCCCCCACCATACGGTTAGTGGTTGGTCAATTGGAATAGTCATACAGAATTTAGATTTTTCAGCCCGATATGTTCATCTCTTTACAACCAACAACTATACTGACATCTATAAATTTATTTACTCAACCACTAATGGTAGTTATCTGGTCAGTACCTATAGCAGTTCAACGATTCACTGCTGTTGCAGTGAATCGGCGAGGCAGATGCCTGTGGCAAGCACACAGGGTGCGAATAAGAATTAACTCACTTAGTGTGTACAGTTGTTACGTGGAAACGCTACTAAAACGACTCTATTTATATTTGCAATTAAGTTTACTTTGAAGTTTTTTGTATTCCTCTAAACAACCAAAGAACAAACAGAACTGATAAAACAAGAAAAATTATGATGGCTAAAATATTCAAAAATAAAAGCATGTGTATAGTATAACAAAAAAAACACCAAAAATGGCAATCTTTCAGCCTACTAATCTATTTTATTGCGTCACAAAACTATTAATCCCCTGAGCATCTAACCGAGCCTTAATCGCATTGATTTGCTCAATTGGTAGTGGTCCAATCAATAACTTGAGCCAGATACCTTCCTGACGCTCAGAGACAGGATAGCTAAGCCCTCTAAGGAGCGAAGCATGACGTGCTGCTAAGCTATAGTCGGTATAGGCACCAACTTGTAAATACCTTGCAGAAGGTAACTGAGTTTGTGTGCCAAGAAACGGACTCGGACTAAAACTTCCTGTGGGGAGGGCAGGGCTCGAGCCGTTCACATTTTGAATGCCAAACGCTGGTGTCGCCTGATGGTTAAAAATAACCCCTGTAGCTGGCGGATTAACAACTGCAACTGGTGGAGGCGCAAAAACCGTCCCTCCAGAAACAACCCCATTTCCTGATACTGGCGTAATAACAATACTCGGTGCTGTAGCAATAGGTGCTGTAGCAATA
>CALDTA010000485.1:0-6347 GCA_937924455.1 uncultured Deinococcales bacterium | reverse complement strand
AACTAATCTTTTTATTGAAGAAAAAAATCAACAAAGACAACTTTTAAGAACCGTTGATGGGAAATTTTTCTTTAGCGATGACAGTGAATACAGCTTAGACGACTTACATCAGATTTTAGATAAAACCCCAAGTCGCATCACACCAGCAGCAGGCTTTAGACCTATTACACAAGATAGTGTATTGCCAACAGCACTAACTGTGGTTGGTCCAGGTGAACTCAAGTACTTTGCACAGCTTAAAGGGGTTTACGACTTACATGGTGTCACCATGCCACTGATTTACCCACGAATGACTGTGACAATAATTGAACCACCTGTACAGCGGATTATGGAAAAGTATGGTCTGAGCTTAAAACAATTAGCAGACTTTCCCACCATCAAAGAAGATCTTATTTTGAGCTTAAACGGTCATAGCGAGAGCTTTCATAGCAGCATTGAAACACTTGAGCAAACACTTCAAACCATGCTTACAGATATCAATAACATTGATCTAACACTCGCAAATCCTGTTAGCAAAACAGATAAGCACTTCAAAAAAGTTATAGAAAGCCTAAAGTCAAAAAGTGCCAAAGCTTTGCTAACTCAAGAAAGTACTATCAGCAATCAATTTCACCGTATTGATAGCCATTTGCGCCCAAACAATGCACCTCAAGAACGTCTAATAAGTCCTTTAAACTTCATGCTTAAGTTCGGCATTGAAGTCATGGTTGACAGATTTATGGCTTTAGAGCCTGAAGGCGATCACCAAGTACTACTTTAAGTCTTTCCAATTCAGGCTTCAATTAAAATTAGCTCGCAACTGTGCTTCAACAAGGCTCGCAATGCGGTTATAACCAGCTTCGCTAGGATGAACACCATCTGGTAACCAAGCGAGTCTACTTGCTGCATCAGCAGGAAACTGAGCAGCCAAATTAATAAACACAAAACCACGTTGTTGTGACTGTCTCAGCAATGCAGCATTAAAAGCAGCAACCTGTGAATCTAATTGTGCTTGTGGAATCTGAATAAGACCAGGAAAAACTACGTCTGATCTACTCTTAATTGGTGAAATAATTCCTAAAACAAACACTTGCTTAACTGAACCCGTTGCCTTAAGGTTCTGTAATATTGCAGCAATTTGTGCCTCATAGCCAGCAACTGTAGGTGATGCAGTAGCAATGCCACCATTGTTATAAACATCATTAGTACCAATTTGTACAGTCACAAACCTAGGATTTTGACTCAATATTTGCGAAGCAAGCCTGTTCTTCAGACCAATAGCAGTATCACCATCTATGCCACTATTTTGGCTTGTGAAGTCACCAGCAAAACTCCCACTTAAAGCAGTTTGCACTTTCAACGGCCAAGCAACGCCACTAACATTGCGTCCACCAAGACCATCCCAACCACGTGTAATGCTATCACCTGCGAAAATCACTTTGCCATAATCAACATTGGCAATTTGCACTGTCACTGTTGCTGTTGAAGTTAGTCCACCTGTATCAGTTACTTTGACTTGAAGCGCATAGCTATTTACCGCTTCAAAATTTGGCACACTTGCCAAACGTAATTCACCACTATTAGCATTGATTTTAAAGGTGTTTTGACTATTGCCTGAAATAATCTCATAACGCAAATCATCACCATCTGCATCAGTCGCTGCAACAGTAGCAACAACAGTATTCACTGCTTTATTTTCTTGTATTGAAAAACTCTGCTTATTGATTTGTGGCTTAGTATTACTTCTAATAACCTGAATCTGCACTTCAGCAGCAGTACCTGCTCCAAGAGCATCTCTAGCAGCATAAGTAAAGCTATCTTGTCCTACAAAACCAGAATTCGGTGTGTATACAACTTTATTCTCGTTAATTACGCCCAAAGTACCTTTAAGAGGTCCTGACAGCACTTCATAGTCAATACTATCTCCATCAGCATCGCTTCCAGAAAAGCTTATTGTGACAATAGTATCCACCAAGGTTGAAACTTTAAGCGCTTCAACAACTGGTAAATTGTTTTTAACAACTTGAATCTGAACTTCAGCAGAAACACTGCTACTTTTACCATCTTTAGCTACATACTCAAAACTATCCTGCCCTGAGAAATTAGCATCTGGCGTATAGATAATCTTGTCAACATTAACTGCTCCTACTGTGCCGTTAGTAGGCTGTGAAGACACTTCATAACTAAGACTATCTCCATCAGCATCGCTTCCAGAAAAGCTTATTGTTATTGCTGTATCGACTTGAGTAGAAAGCTTTATGCCCTCTACAACTGGTACATTATTCGGAATCTTTGGTGTTGAGGTATTACAAGCAACTATGAATATGAGAACAAAAAAAACTACAAAAAATCGATACATAAGACAGATACTTCCCTTAATCCTGCTGTATAGAAGCTATTTAAAAGCTATTTAATACCAATTCCGCTTAATTCATAAGCTGTTCTGATTTAAAAATCTAACTATGAAGCGGCATGTGGTTGAGCACCTGACGCTTCTAGCTGCTTACTTAATAAACGATAGTGTCGGACCCGGTATAAAAACTCAGTATAAAAGCCCAGTATACAAACTCGGTATAAAAGCTGTGCAATACACATTTATATAATTTTGATATTAGTTTCTGCTAAGAAACTCTTAACACAGAAAAGTACAGAAAAGGTTAACGTAAGAACTTCTTCAAACTAACCGTTAAAAAATTTGCATTTGGAATAGCAGTGCGTCTAAGCCCTACTTGTCCACCAGCTTCAACAAAAAGCGTTAGGGGTAAATTACGCCCTCCAAAGGACTGCATAAATGCAGCGTCTTTATCGAGGAAGACAAGTTCTTCTGGTATGTTTAGGTCTTGCGTTACGGCTCGAGCCGCACCCACATCATCGCCAAAATAGACATAGCTATATTGAAGCCCACTATAACTCGTATTTTTAGCATTCCGAGCAGTCTCAAGCAATGTCATCGTCTGAGGACAATTACCACACTCAGCCGAAAAATAGTTAATAACAGCATCTTCGTCATAAAGTGTTTCACTCATCACTACTTCCCCCGCCAAATTCTGCAACGGCAAATTTTGTAAGGTATCGTTTGGATTTGGTCTAAAAAGCATGAGGTACAGCGTAGTTAAGACCAATGCAAGTAATATTAATATGATGAGCAATGAACGTATCATTTATCGTCAGTTTACCTCAAATATATTCTTTTAAAATAGTTGAAAATTACTAACATCAACATGCTTCGCTTGATGTACCAGAACCGCATTCATCACTTCAATTGCCATTCGTGATTCAAGCGTGACACCAGCACGAACCCCAACACAGGGGTCATGGCGACCTTTGCTAAGCTCATAGGTAACTTCGCTCAAATCTTTACGAACTGATTTTTGTTTCAAGTTAATCGTTGAAGTTGGCTTAAAGCTTACAGTAGCAACAAGAGGCTTACCCGTTGTAACCCCTCCAAGCATACCGCCATGATTGTTGCCTTGATAACCATCTAAACGAATAGCATCATTGTTCTGACTACCTAAACGGCTTGCCACCTTGCGCCCTGCACCCACCTCGCAAGCGTTCACCGCATGAAGCCCTCCAAGGCTTGCCATCAAACGACCTTTTAAGCTTTGATAAAGTGGTTCGCCTATCAGAGCTGGAACATTGAGAGCAACAACTTCAACCACCGCACCTATTGAATCTCCAACCTTACGGGTTTCTTTGATAAGTTCGCCTGCTTCATCTGCAAAGGCAGAATCTACCGAGTGAATAGTAGCAGCTTGCATAGCTGAAACTACTTCTGTTACTTCAGTTTGAGATAGGTCTTTACTGCCAAAAACATTATCAGCAAATACATCTGCAAGATGCTTCTCTGACTTAAGTTCACCAACTTGGCAGATGGATGAAAGAAAGACTGTGCCAAAGGTTTCCTGTAGATACAGTCTTGCAATCGAACCGCCAATGACATCAGAGATAGTTGAACGGTAAGACGAGCGACCACCACCACGGTAATCAACAAAACCTTTTGATTTATAGTGCTTGACCAAATCAGTGTGCCCAGGACGCACTTCTCCCCTGCTACCTGAAAACTGCTGATAATGTTGCGATTTTGATGTGGTGGAAAGTACTGTAGCAGCAATAGGTTCACCTGTTGTAAACCCATATTCATAGCTGCTTGTTGACCAATTCAAATCATCAAGCGTCACACTAATTTCTGGACCTGCAAGCATTGCCTCATGATTAGTGTCATCGAACAAGCCTGCGGTAAACAGAACTTTATCTTTTTCATTTCGTGGTGTACCGTGTTTGTTGCTTCCTGGTCTACGTCTATCCAAATAGTGCTGCACAGCTTCACGTTCGACACGAAGCCCAGCAGGGCAACCAAAAACAATTGTTGTTATGCCTGGACCGTGAGATTCACCTGCACCAGCAACTGAAAAGAGTGGACCACCCAATAATTCCATAGCTACTGTTATACCCTCTAACCAAGCTTCCTTTAGGTGGCAGATGGCTAACGCTAGGTGGCAGATGGCTAACGCATGATGCGTTAGTATTGGTTGAAAGGCAAAAAACTATGTCAGCATCGCTAAACAACAAAACACACATCAAACCAGAAATCATGAGTCCAGCAGGCTACTGGCCTGAACTCAGAACAGCTATCGAAGCTGGCGCAGATGCTGTCTTTTTTGGGCTAAATCACTTTACAGCAAGAGCCAAAGTTGGCTTCACACTAGAAGAACTTCCTGACGTTATGACTGCACTACACGAACGTGGTGTCAAAGGCTTCGTAACCTTCAACACCTTAGTCTTTGACCATGAACTTCATGCAGCAGAACGTGCCATAGAAAAAATTGCTCAAGCTGGGGCGGATTCCATCATCGTTCAAGATGTAGGAATCGCAAAGTTAGCAAGTCAAGTTGCACCATCGCTACACATTCACGGAAGTACCCAGATGAGCATTACCAGTAGTGAAGGAGCAGAGCTTGCACGACAATTTGGTGCTGACCGTGTTGTGCTTGGGCGAGAGCTATCCTTAACGGATATTGAAAAAATCCGCCAGCAAACAGATATTGAACTAGAAGTCTTTGTGCATGGAGCGCTGTGTGTGTCTTATTCTGGACAGTGCTTTTCTTCAGAAGCTTGGGGTGGACGTAGTGCTAACCGTGGTAAATGCGCTCAAGCCTGTCGCTTGCCCTATGACTTAATGGTTGATGATGAAGAACGTGATCTTGGTGAATATAGCTACTTACTATCTCCTGGTGATTTGTATGCATTGCACCAAGTACCTGAACTGGTTCGCATAGGTGTCAGTTGCTTAAAAATTGAAGGTCGTTATAAAGACCCTTACTATGTGGCAGCCACAACACAGGCTTACCGTAAAGCAGTAGATGAAGCCTATGCTGGCTTAGACTTAAGCATTACAAAAGAAGAAGAACAAAACTTAGAACAAGTATATTCACGTGGCTTAGGACCGTACTTTATGTCTGGTACTGACCATCAAAAGGTTGTTAGTGGGCGCTCACCACGACACCGTGGTGTTTATGCTGGCAAGGTTACGCATGTAACACGTAAAAGTGTTGAAGTAGCCACCAGTCTAGCACTTAAGGCTGGCGATGGTTTGGTATTTGACGCAGCTCACAGGCGTAGTTTAGAAGAGCGAGAAGAAGGCAGTCGAGTATACGAAGTGCGTGAGTTGGGTCGTCAAGGGGATGTGGTGAGGCTCGAGCTCCGCTTTGGTCACAACGAAATCGACTTTTCCCGCATAGAAACTGGCGATTGGCTTTGGAGATCACACGATCCCCAAGTAGATAAAGCACTCAAACCTCTTGTTGACGCTAAAGCGCCAATCCATACTCAAGCTATCGACATGCATGTCGTTGGTAAACTTGATGAATGCTTGAGCCTTACTGCAACACTTGCTGATGGCATAAGCACTACGGTAGTTGGGCAAACGCCTTTACAAACTGCACAAAAACATGGGCTGAGTATAGAAAGTCTCGAAAAACAATTTAGTAGATTAGGTGGCACAGGCTTTCACTTAGGTCAAATCACAACAGAGCTAACAGGTCAGCTCTTTGTGCCTGTTGGTGAGTTAAATCAGCTTCGTAGAGATGCTATTGAACAAATTCTTGAGTTAAGAACGAAGCTTGATATTACAACTGAGCATAAACTTCAACAAACACTAGAAAACATTCAAGACCAACACAAAACACCACAAAACCAACCATCAAATGAGCCAAGACTACATGTGTTGGTAAGAACGCCAGAACAACTAGATGCCGTCCTACCACTTAAACCTGAAAGCATCACGCTTGATTATCATGAACTCTACGGATTACGCCCTAGTGTCGAAAAAGTAAAAGAAGCTGGCATACGTGTTCGTGTAGCCAGTC
>CALDTA010000484.1:0-13387 GCA_937924455.1 uncultured Deinococcales bacterium | reverse complement strand
TCTATATCGTAATTAGATAAGGCAAACCAGCGTAGAAATTCGGTATACGCACCTTCGCTTAAACTACTGTGTGATTGCATTGCTAAGAGGCGTTTAAGCAGTGTGTGCTGGAGAGGGGAGATGTTTTCTAGTTGCTCGAGCCTATCTGCATTAGACAAAGAATCATAGTTCTTTATTTGTTCCATAGACGACTGAGGATCAAAAGGTTTTGGAAATACTTGTCTGGCTACATTGGCAAATTCTTCCACCAGTGAAAATAGCTGCGCCATATTTTCAGACATTGGATTAGTAACGACTTCGTCGTTTACAAGTGCATAAAGGGGTGCATCATAGTTTTTAGGCCAACCAGGACGTTCAAATAGCTTGAGGTCATACCTCGTGATTTCAGCCCAGACATGGGGTTGATTTGAGTTAACCCAACCTCCACCCATTTCTAAAGGCCATATCTCTGAGCTTGTGCTAGCCTTCCATTCCTGAAACCAAGTACGGCCGCCAAGTCTATCTTTAGCTTCAAGAATAGCTAGTTTACGTCCTTGCCCAGTCAGCTCACGTGCTGCTGTCAAGCCAGCTAAGCCACCACCAACTATAACGATATCGTAGATATGTTTTTCATGCATGGTTAGGTCTAAGTGCAGCTTTCACAGTGCTAAAATCATTTTTAAGATAATTCTCTAGCAAGGGCTTGACTTCAGAGAACATGATATTTGTGACCCATTCTGATGAACACAGTTCTACTAATTTAATGGCTTCTTGGAATTGACTTAAAGAATATACAAAAGAACCTAGGAGATGTTTTTGATGACGAATAACTTCTGAAATATTTACTTCAAGATTTTTGGAAGCGAATCCCATAAATATACATTTCCCTCCTTTTTTGGTTAAGTCAATTGCTTGATTTCTACTATCTTTAGAACCATAGGTTTCAAAAACGATATCGAATTGCCCATCTAATTCTGATGCAACTTTAGTTGCGCCTAATTGAGAAGCAACATTTCTGCGAGTAGTAGATAAATCAGTGACCGCAATAGTTTTTGTATTGGATAATTTAGCGCAAGCAACTAAACCAAGTCCTAATCCTCCGGCACCAACAATTGCGACACTTTGTCCAGATTCAACATGTGCTAGTTCCCAAGCATTGATTGAGTTTGCAAAGGGTTCGATAAAAGCAGTTTGTTCCCAACTAAGAGAAGTAGGAATATTTACTAAGTTTTCTTGTGGAACAACTACATTTTGGGCAAAGCCCCCGTCTGAATGTACTCCAATAAGTGACCAATCTTGACACAGTTGACTAAGACCACTTTGGCAGTATTCACAGTTCGCACAACCTAGAAGAGGGTAAACAGCTACTTTAGTATTTTCAGCTGTTAAGCCAATAATGCCATGACCCATAATGTGAGGTAGTGGACGAATACCAGGATTTGCTAATCCCATGTATTCACTACCACCAATAGATGCAAGTTCAACTGAAATCAGTACTTCACCTATTTTTGGTTTAGGAGAAGGAATTTCTTTCAATACGAGAGTATTTGCAGATTCAAGTACTAATGCTTTCAATAAAATCCACCAACTGTTTACAAATTTAGTTAATCCACTGTTGAGGATCGACTGCAATACCCATAACACGCAATTCCCAATGTAAATGTGCATGGTTTACTAAACCTGTTGCGCCAACAGTACCGATGATGTCATCTTTTGTGATTTGCTGACCCTGACCTACTTGCAATTCATCTAAGTGGCTATAAACCGTACAAAGACCCATACCGTGGTCAATTACAATAACATTGCCCCGTATGGTTAAGTTTTCGGCTAAACGTACAATGCCATTGGCAGATGCAGACACGGGTGTTTTACTTTTTACTTTAAAATCTAAACCTTCATGGATGCTACTAGCGGGGCTTCCTGCATAAAAGCGATTTGTGCCAAATTCTGAATGAACAGATTCTTGCGATACAGGATACTGAAATCCAGAATCAAAATGGCGGGTCGCATCAAAATTTCTGCAATGCTTAGCAATAGTTTCAGCTTCTAAACGGTTTGTTTCTTGTCCTAGTTGAGATGTTGTGGTGGGTAGAACCCCAATGCTTTCGCGTTCATAAGCAGTAGCGTTAATACGTATAGGTAAAACTAAATTTTGGATAGTGTTATCTGATTGTGTGATTTCAATGTCTAAAGGGTATATACCTGCTTTTTGGAAAGCTGGCACAGCCATTACAGTTTCTTGTATTAAGCCGTTACTAAGAAATGAATATCCTTGCCCAACAAAGCTAGCATGAACTGTAGCGGATTCTTGCAGTGCAATAGTTAAGCCAAAAGATTGACCTTGTAGTACTTCGGATGTTGAAAATGTGATATTTTGAATTGGATATGGAAATGCTGCTGGCCAGAGTGCTCCAGTAAAGGTGGCGTTACTTGATTCATCTTCACTATCTAGTGTTTTTAACATTGCTTTAAAGTCACTAAGAATTGAAGTGTAATTACTATTGACACGGTCTTTATTGGAGGGCAGAGGATTAATTACAGCATCTTCAATAATGACAACGTCATCTAGGCTTACTTTAAGGATTTGACCAATTTTAATGCTATTGGCATTTGATATGTTGTTTAAGGCAATAATCTCTTCTAAACTTAGATCAAATTGTCTTGCAATATGAGCGAGGATATCTCCTGATTTTACACGGTATGTCTTGCTTGCTTGAGCTTCTGAATTAAATATTAATGTGAGAAGTATGATTATAATGAGTTTTAAAGTTAAGTGCTTATTCATACAATATATATCTTAGAGCAATTTGCAAAAAAATTTGTACTTGTATGAGTGTGAAGGAGGCTTAGGCTAGATATGGCAAATGTTTTGATTATAGGTACGGCAGACACAAAAGCAGATGAGATGCTTTTTATGAAAGAAGTTATAGAAGTAGAGGGAGCTAGTGCTCCAATCATGGACGTAGGTGTTTTGGGAGATCCACCGTTTAGCCCTGATTACAGCAAACACGATGTAGCAGCAGCAGCGAATACTACAAACGAAGCCATAGCAACATTGGGTGATGAAAATTTAGCAATGACTAAAACAGCCGAGGGGGCAACGAAGCTTTGTTTATCGCTTTATGAAGAAGGCAAAGTCGATGCTGTACTCATTCTTGGCGGCACTATGGGTACAGATTTAGCACTAGATGTAACCGCAGCACTGCCTCTAGGTATTCCAAAAATGATTGTGTCTACAGTTTCTTTTTCACACCTGATTCCACCAGAGCGTTTAGCACCAGATGTGATGATGATTCTCTGGTCTGGTGGACTTTACGGATTAAACTCAATCTGTAAGTCGATACTTTCTCAAGCTGCAGGTGCGGCGTTAG
Organism: uncultured Deinococcales bacterium; assembly: GCA_937924455.1. Classification (GTDB taxonomy): domain Bacteria; phylum Deinococcota; class Deinococci; order Deinococcales; family Trueperaceae; genus CALGZD01. The sequence goes on along the minus strand of CALDTA010000484.1, from coordinate 10,037 downwards.
GCGCAGCAAAAACTGTTAGAAAGATTGAAAGCGATAAACCAGTAGTTGGTATGAGCTCATTAGGTAGCTCAGCCTTGCGCTACATGGTTTATCTCAAACCTGAACTCGAAAAACGTGGTTATGAGCTAGCTGTTTTCCACACAACAGGGCAAGGGGGACGTGCCTTAGAGTCTTTGGCAAGTCAAAAGAAGTTTGTTTGTGTCATGGACTTTAGTCTGCAAGAAGTAGTTAACGAAATGAAAGGCTCAATCGTCACCGCTGGCAGTGATCGCTTAGAGGCAGCAAGTGCTGCTGGTATCCCGCAAATCATTGCACCTGGGGCAACAGATTTGATAGATATTCCAACTTGGAAAGGCTTACCAAAAGAATTCGAAGATAGACCTTATCATGCTCATAACCGTTTGATTGCTTCGGTGACGATGACAGCAGATGAACGTAGAGAAGCTGCGAGATTGATTTGTAACAAGTTAGCGAAAGCTACTGCACCCGTCAAACTCATCATGCCTTTGCAGGGCATCGAAGAGTGGGATAGAGAAGGAAATGACTTGCACGATGCTGAAGGTTTAGCAGCTTTAGCAGATGAATTTCGCAATATAGCTCGCAATATAGCCAAAGCACCAATTGATTTGATTGAGCTAGACGCTCATATCAATGATGAGGCTTTTGCCCAAAAAGTGCTCGAGATTTTTGATGGATGGGTTGAAGAGGGGCTTATTCAAAAAGTCTAATTATTGTGCTGGTTTATATCCTATAAGTGCAACACCAATGATGCTTAAGAGTATGCCCAAGCCATTTATTGGACTGATTTTTTCACCAATCACTAAGATGCCTAAAGCGATTAGGAGTAGGTTTGTGAATACACCAGTAGTTATGTTGGCAGTGGTTAAGTTCCAACCATATCGGTACATAAGTAAGAAGCCTAACTCGATGGCAAGCACAGAAAGTGCGATAGCAATTTGAATCCAGTTTAGTTGACGGACTTGAGTTGCTAAGCCACCTTCACTTGGATAAAAAGGTAAGAGCAGTAAACAGAGGAAAATGCCTGTGATGTAAACCATAAGAATGGAAACGATTGGGTTGAGCGTTTGCGGTATGAGTTTAACGAAGTATTGGTAGCCTACGCCACCTAATATGGCTAGAATAATTGAGATGTAAAACATGCGATACCTCTTTAGTACTTATTGAGTACTGATATTGCTAAGACTTAATTGTTTTTATATGAAGATTTTGTCAGTAAATTGTTGGTTATCAGCACTATTTGTTAAATTATCCTTTACATTACACATAATTTTCCTAATATCTAACTAACAGACACTTTTCATAATGAACCGTTGATAAAGGTAGTAAAGATAGCAATGTTAAGCAATTTCTGACCACCGTTCGGAAAAATCAAGCTTTTGAACAGTTTTTTTATGACATTTATGCAAGTGTACTTAATATTTCTTGTCGCAGTTCATTAATTTTGTAACGGTAGTTTGCGAAGTGTCAATATAAAATGCTGCAACTGTCACTTTAGAATCTTACACTAGGCATATTGCTTTGACATTTAACTGACATCGTGCTATTTTTTTTACAATTCCGCTGCTTAGCAGGAATATTGGTAGGAATATTAGATACATGAAGAAGTAACTAATAAATATTCATGGCAGTACATATGTATGTAGGGCGGATAGAAATGTCTTTGCAAGACATATGTATAGCGTGAAAGGAAAAAACAGATGGCAAAAGTAAAACTAGGATATGTTTGGCTTGACGGTTATACTCCAGAACCTAATATGAGACACAAGACTAAAGTGATTGACCATGATGGTCCAGTGACTTTGGCAGATTGTCCTGAGTGGTCATTTGACGGTAGTTCAACTGAGCAAGCAGAAGGTCACTCATCTGACTGCTTACTCAAGCCAGTGGCGATTATTCCAGATCCAGACCGTAAAAATGCATACTTAGTGATGACGGAAGTACTTTCTGCGGATGGTAGTCTTCACCCAAGTAATGTTCGTGGTAGCTTCGATGATGATGATGATCTCTGGTTTGGTTTAGAGCAAGAGTATTTCCTTATGCATGAAGGTAAGCCACTAGGTTTTCCTGCTGATGGCTATCCTGCTCCACAAGGTCCATACTACTGTGCAGTTGGTGCTGGTAATGTTTCTGGGCGTGAAATTGTTGAAGAGCACTTGGATATCTGTCTAGAAGCAGGTTTAAATGTGACAGGTACAAATGCGGAAGTAGCAATGGGTCAGTGGGAGTACCAGCTTTTTGCAAAAGGGTCTAAAGCAGCAGGTGATGACGCATGGTTGGCACGTTACCTACTTGTGAGAACTGCTGAAAAATACGGTGTTTCTGTTAACTTCGATCCTAAGCCAGTCAAAGGTGACTGGAATGGTTCTGGTCAGCACGCGAACTTCTCAAACAGTGCTATTCGTAACGAGGGTGGCGAAGCGTTACTTGAAAAAATTATGGCAAGCTTTGAAAGACGTCACCAAATCCACATCAATGCATATGGTTCAGACAATGATCAGCGTCTAACTGGTCTACACGAAACCCAGTCAATTGATAAGTTCAGCTATGGTGTTAGTGACCGTGGTGCATCTATCCGTATTCCTATTGCAACTGCAAATGATGGTTACAAAGGGTACTACGAAGATCGTCGTCCAGCAGCTAATGCTGATCCTTACCAGATTGTCAAAGCAATCACAAACGCAATTCGCGAAGCTTAAGTTTCAGTATCAATTTCGTTTTCAACGAAATTGAACTCAGAGAAGTCATCAAAATTCGATGGCTTCTCTTTTTTGTGCTTTTTTGCTTTTGCCCCTAGCTTTTTTAAAGGAAGATTGGGACGGATTCCTGAGTTTCAATTTCTGAAAAGCGAAAATAAACTTTTAGAGAAGTCATCCGAAAGTGATGGCTTCTCTTTTTTTTGCCCTGTGCATCACTATTCACCTTTGACGCAAATGGTATTTTGTAAATCATAAATGACACAAATGTTTGTTTTTGGTGAACCATTAAGTTATTTCCTTTTTGAAATGATGGTTTTAGCGCTGTTTTTATGCTGCCTGTATTTTGGATTTCGCAGAACAAATATTGCTAGAGTAGCCTTTGCTTTAGAACTCCTTTGTTTCACCATTTACGGTTTGTGTTTTGAAAGCATGGCCGTAGCTTCAGGTTTTTACGAATACGCACCATTTACCTTCAGGATATGGAAGTCTCCTTTAGTGATAGGCATGGGGTGGGCAGTTATTGGCGTATCAGTGATGTGGTTCAGCGATAAGCTCAACACAACAGAGTGGTCACGTCCTTTTCTAGATGCTGGCTTGGCATTACTTATAGATTTAGGTATGGATGCAGTTGCGATTCGTGACCGTTATGTTTTTGCTAGTGGGGAAGATAGTAAGTTGCTTGGCATGTGGAACTGGGGTTTACCCTATCAAGGTAGCTGGGCAGAGATGCAGTGGTTTGGTGTACCTTTTGGCAACTTTGTGGCGTGGTGGGCGATAATTTTCATCATGTCAGCCATGTTGCGCTTAGGACGATATACAAAAAGGTGGTTTGGCAAAGACTATCTCAATTGGGTTTATCCAATTGCTGCATTATTTGTAGCGTTAATAATATTTCTAGCTTTACTACTAGGCTTTACCCATATGTTTAGTGATAGCACGATACTCGTTTTGTTAGTGGTATCGCTTCTGGTTACAGCCGTTAATGTACGTGGTGTGTCATACAACTTAAGCTGGCAAAATGACGCTCCTGTGTTTATTGTGCCCTTAGCGTTTCATCTTTTCTTTTTAGTTTTGATGCTTTGGCGAAATTTGTATGCGGATGTACCTGTCATACTAGTGATTAGTATAGTGGTTTTTGCTATAAACGAATTTATACTACAATTTTCAAGACGTAAGTCACCTAAGTATTGATAGTACTGCCATGTTCACAGATATCTGCTTTGTGTCTCACTGATTTGGGTCAGTAGGTCTGAGTGGTGAAGTGTCTACCTGAAAATGCTGCATACTTTTTAGCGTTTTCACGTAATATTGACCCATACTAAATGAGTTCGTTCCTACTCGTTACGAAGCTCGCCGATTAACTGACCTAATACTAAACTGAAAGAAGAAAGTCATAATCAATCAGCAGAAAAAGTTGCCTTTAGAACCGAAGGGCACACAAATTACGAAACTTTGCTATGTTTGTGACTATGACATCCATGATTCACTTTGGTATAAGTCAGTTAATCGTGGAAGAGCTTTTTAGTTCACACAAACCGTGTCCTAGACGGATATAGATTGTGATATGTCATATGCACAGTTTAAAAGTAGTCAGTCCAGTAGGTCAGGAGTTTAGGGGGGCAGGGAATTGTCGAACAGCTTTAATCATCAACCTTTTGAAAATGCGCTTTGGCGATTTCCAAAAAGTGTTCTCTTGCTTGTTTGTGGTCAACAATTGCATTTGGATAATCAATCGGACTTAAAGGCATTTCAGGTGCTTCCTCAGGTAGTCCAAGGTATTTATCGGGCACATGTGTTAGTTCAGGACACCACTTGCGTACATAAGCTTCAGCAGAAAATTTCTTAACCTGAGTGATAGGGTTGAAAATTCGAAAGTATGGTGAGGCATCTGCACCACAGCCTGCTACCCATTGCCAGTTTCCGATATTTTGTGAGCTATCACCATCTAAGAGTTGTGTTCTGAAATAATCTTCACCCTTTTGCCAATCAATCATCAGGTGTTTGCACAGGAAAGAGGCTGTAACCATACGTACTCGGTTATGCATAAAGCCTGTAGCGTTTAGTTCTCGCATTCCTGCATCTACGAGGGCATAGCCAGTGTTACCAGTACACCATGCTTGCCAATTTTCCTCATAGCTAATACTATCTTCTTTTGCCCAAGGAAAACTTTGCCAACGTTGATTGAAAGGTTCAGTTGCGATGTCTGGAAAGTGATAGAGGAGACTTGCGTTGAAGTCTCGCCAGATGAGTTCGTTGCCACAGATGTAATGTCCTTCGCTAGCTTGATTGCTAGCATTAAAGGCTTTGCGAGGTGACAAGCTACCTACGGTCAGGTAAGGTGCGAGTTTAGATGTGCCATTGTTTTGGATTGGTGCATTGCGACTATCATGATAGTTCTCTACTTGTGTTGCTAAAAAGGTCTGAAGTAAATCAAGTGCTGCCTCTTCACCAGCAGGAGGTAATTGAATATCTGATTCTACGAAGGGAATTTCACCGCACAAAATTGATTCAGCAAAAGGAGATATTGCTTGAGGTGTTTTTGCTATGGGCAAAACATCAACCTGCTTGCGCCAAGCTTTCATAAAGGGTGTATAGACTTTATAGGGCTTCCCAGTTGACGCTGCTAGGATGCTATCGGGGCGCTGCATGTATAGTCCATCAAAGGCGTTTGTTTCAATGTCAAGTTGTCTAAGCAAGGTTGTCACCTCACTATCTCGTTTGCGACCATAAGGTGTGAATGATTCTAAATAGTAGACCGAAGCAGCATTAGTTTCTTTTGCAAAAGTTGGTATAACTGTAGTGACATTTCCCTGCTTAACTACCAAGTTTGTACCTAATGCCTGATAGCTCTTTCGAAGCTCAGCAACATTATTTAAAAACCACGCCTTACGTCTTGGACTTAGATTTTTTCTGGCAAAAATAACTTCATCGATGACAACTAAGGGAATGAGCTGAAGATTATTTTCTAAGGCAGTTTGATAGGCTGCTTCTAGTGCAGGGTGATCGTGAGTGCGTAAGTCACCACGATGCCACACAATGATGTTCTTTTCAGGGATGTTCTTTTCAGGCATGTTCTTTTTATTTTTAGAGTTGCTTGGTTTGGAAGAAGATGTAGGTGCAGAATTAGGTATTTTAGACATTAGTTCAGGCATTAGCTCAGTCTAAGCTAAGAAAACACTATGATTCAGTAAGACATGTAGAGTTGTTATGCAGAAACTATCTGCTTAATCGAGCCAAATTATATTGCCAAGCGCCTGTTAGTTGTTTCTCTGCAATGGATTCATCAAGTAAGCTACAGCGATTTACCATATTGATTTCATAGCGACCAATGTTCAGGTCTTTTTTGAATTCTGTCCAGATGGATTGCATAGGAAAACGGGTGCTTGAAAAAACACTGATGCTAAGCATTTCTTGTGGTACGTAGTTGTGCAACACGACTTGGGATGCAGAGGTGATGAGTGCAAGTGAAAGACCTAAAGGCGTATCATTATCAGTACTTGCGTCTTTGTGTTGACAGACAATCGTTTTTGAATCATCACTTGCTTTGAGCCACTTTTGACAAAGGCTAGTGATTTCATTTTGAAAGTAGTCAGAATCTGCTAGGTGTGTTTTATCTAAAGAAAATGCATCGACAATATAATGCCGTCCAAACCCCAAGGTGTTCATAAGCTTATTGTATAACCTTTGCCAACTTCGTAAAGGTTCAAAATCCTGATAATAATAAGGTATGTTTTGGACGCTGAACTCTAAAAAGCTTATGGGTACAGAATCGTATAGCTCAGATATTGCACTTATTCAAAAAGCCTTATATTTAGGGCTTTTCTTGTATATTCATCCATTTGAGTTTTTTGAGTATCTCTTGAAAAGCTTTTGATATTGGTGTTTTTGAGACTTTCCACAAATTGGAAATTTACGTCCAGAACGCATATTCATCCAACTGCAAGATATGAGATAGCTAATTTAGATGATTCACCCTTAGAGTTTCATTTGTTAAAACACTAGGCTTGTGTCTAGCCTTTAACACTACCTGCCGTATAGCCATTGGTAAGTGCGTTTTGGAAAGAATAAAAGATGATGAGAATGGGGATGCTGCCAAGTACTGCACTTGCGGTTAGTGTTCCCCATTGAGTATTGAACTGATTATGGGAGAGTGCTCTCAGTGCTATACCTACAGTCCATTTATCTTCTCCAGTTAGCAAAATGTTTGCCAGAATGAATTCGCTGTATGTACCGATGAATTGTAATAAGAAGATAAAGAGGAGCATTGGCATACTCATTGGCAAAATGACTCGCCAAAATGCACCCCAACGGGTTGCACCGTCAACCATAGCTGCTTCTTCTAGGCTCGTGCTGATGGATTCCAAATAGCCTTTGAAAATCCAAGCACTAAAGGCGATAGCGCCGCCTGAGTAGGCGAGGATTAAGCCTGTAAAGCTGTTGAGTAGGTCTAGTGCATTCATGAGGTAGAAGAGTGCTACAAGTGCCATGAAGGCTGGAAACATCTGTACGAATACAAAGCTAAGGAGTGTTTGATAGCGTCCCTCAAATTTTAGTCTTGCGAATGCATAGCCAGCAGTTGTGCTTAAGAAAACTGCCATGATGCCTGTCATCCCTGAGACAAGGAGGGTATTGCGGATGTGGAGGATGATTTTGCCACGGCTCGAGCCCCTCACCTTTTCTCCAGCATCATTAAAACTGTAAAACTGCTCAGGATTGATAGAAAAAATCAACACAAATATGGCTACAAAAAATAGCCAAGCGATGATAGTACGCATACGCTCAAACCTAAAACTTAGCTCAGCTCTGCGAATAATCAGGGTTAGTATCAAGGTGCATAGTAACGTAATGGCAATAAGCGCAATTAACATCCATTGATAATCAAAAAAATGGGTTTCTGAAAGGAGTTTTTGGTATTGAACGAGTGAGAAATTGCTTGGGTCAGGCAAGACGCCTGAGCGCAACAATATATTGCCCTCTTTGGGTAGAGGTGTGGTGATGGAATCATTGCGATTAAAAGAAACTGCCAACATATGCAGGATAGGGTAGAGCGTTAAGGCAATGACTATCCAGATGAAGAGATGTGTTGAGGCAGTGATGGCGTAGCGAACTGCTTTGGCAGGGCGGCTTATACGACCGTATACATAGGCACTGCCAGAAACAAGAATGCAAAGTGCAATAAAGCCAAGTAAGAACCAGAGCCAACCATAAGGAACACGAATGAATCTGTCAGCTTGTTGGGCAAGACCCAAAGTTAAGTTTTGTAAAAAGAAGAGTGTAGCGATGAGTAGTAGTTTAGGGTGAGTTCTTATGCTTGTCATCGTTATCGTACCCCTTCCTCTTTAAGCGCACCTGTAACTCTAAAATTCATCAGACTGACTGCTAGTGTAATGATAAAGATAATGAGTGAAATAGCAGCGCCAAGTCCGTAAGCATAGCCACCCTGCGAGCGGAATGCTTCGTTATAGGCCCAACTTATTAAGATGTCTGTACACCTTGCGGTGGATGTTCCCCAAGATGCAGGAGGTCCACCGTCTGTGAGTAGATATATGATATTAAAATTATTGAAGTTAAAGGCAAACCCTGTAAGTGTGATTGGTACAAGTGCAGTTCTGAGTAGTGGTGCGGTGACGCCCCAGAAACTTTGCCAAGGATTTGCTCCATCCATGCGACTAGCTTCGTAAAGTTCTCTGGGAATGGCAGAGAGTGCACCAAGCGTGGCAGTAATCATAAAGGGTAAACCTAGCCAAAGGTTTACTAACAGGACTGCTCCCTTAGCTAAAGTGCAGTCGCCAAGCCAGTCAAAGACGGGTAGATCAAGTAACGCTAGAAAACGATTCACAGCACCAAAATTAGTGTTCAGAAAACCACGCCATACTTGAATTGTGATGATGCCAGGGAGTGCCCAAGGAATTATAAGTAGTGTTCTGTAAAGATTACGGAATCGTAAATCCGGGTTATTCAAGAGCAAAGCCAGAAAGACACCGATGACTGTGTTGATGATGACTGTCAGGATACTGAAAGACAGATTCCATGCAAACACAGGGAGGAGTGCTTTTCGTGCTTCACGCATGATACTACGGAACTGATCCAAGCCAACATATTGAAATTTGTTGTATCTGGCAATTTCGCTAAAGTTGGAGTCAGCAGGTAGTGGACTATCTAGTGTGAGAGTGTTGCCTTCAACACGAATAATGTCTCGCTCGATAGTAGAACCTGTGAGTGAAATCCGTATGTTGTCTAGCTCTGGTGTGCCTGCTGGTGGGCGTTCAAGTTCTATAGTTTTACCAGTATTACTAAGCACTTTGATTTCTTGTGCAAAGCCAAAGTCTGGAATGAAAAGCTCAACTGAGTTAATGCTTGTGTTGGGCTCGAGCCCTGCTACAAGCTTCAGCGTAGTCCCCTCAAGGGAGTCACCTACCCCTTCAACCATACCCGAACTGTAAAGCACAGCTCGCACATTTTCACAGCCTGTGCGATTACTAGAGCCTTGTTTGTTTGCTATTTCTTGACTAGGTGTAAGTAGCCAATCACAGCGAAGCTCTTTGATATTGGCTAACTCTAAAGTTGTTCCTTCAATATGTGTGATGGCAGTTTTACTACTGACATCAAGTTCGCAATTGCGTGTACCTGCATAGTTCGTAAAGGCAAGAATAACAGTAAGGATTACAGGAAATAGGGTAAAAGCAAGTAAGAAGACAATTGCAGGTAGAATGTAATACCAAGGAATAAGCCATGAAAATCTTTGGGCAATAAATCTAAGCGTCAAAATAAGTGTTATTAGGGCAAAAACTAAAGCTGTATAGACTGGCGCAGTAGGAATGACTAATCGGAGTAGCCATAAACCCACAAAACCCATCAAGATAGAAAAGCTGAGAGCACCAAGTAGAAGCAGTATTGATTTCCACAACGAGGCTGTCGTACTTTTTGCTTTTGGTAAGTAATCTTTTACAGAGCGTGAAATATCGATAAAGCATCAACCTCCTTGTTAGGGTTATAAGCTCACTCTTATGAAACATTGCAACAGCAGTGAATCTTAAGAATGAGCTTCGTAACGAGTAATACCGAAGTGAATCATAAATGTCATAATCCCAGTCAATACACAAGGTTTTCAAGCCTTTATCCTTCGGTTATTTCGCAATCTTTGCGACTATATCTTTATGACATTCATCTTTCAGTTTAGTATAAGAACTAACTCACTTAGTGTGTACAGTTGTTACGTGGAAACGCCATAAATATTATACAGATAAAATATAAAAAACCGAGAATGACGAACACTCTCGGTTTTGAAAAGCAAGCTTAAGGTTTACTCGCTATTCGCTA
>CALDTA010000483.1:0-2733 GCA_937924455.1 uncultured Deinococcales bacterium | reverse complement strand
GTAATTAGCGAAATCAATCGCCTCTGAAACTTCAACATCTGCCTGAGGAATGGCTTTAGCGCCATCCAAAATCGCAGCGCCTATAAGATCAGCACGGTTGTTTTCCAATTGGGTAGCACACTGTATAAGAAGTTGCTTACGCTGGTCTACTGAGGTTCCAGCCCAGTTAGCTTGTGTAGCTTTGGCAGTTGCGACTGCTTTATCTATTTGTGTTCTAGTTGCTAAATTATAGCTATAAGCTGGCGCCTCAGTTCTAGAAGGGTCATAGCCTTGGGCTTTGCGGTCACTCTGTAGAAAATCACCTGCTATTTGTAAAGGCACTTCTTCAGGCTTGAAATCTTTCCACTTTGCAACAATGCTATCTAACCAAGCTCTATTTGCTGGAAGTGAAAAATCAGTATCTGAAACCGTTTTGAAGTCCTCAACAACTGTAAATTCTACATTTTCATTACTACGGTCTTGCTTACGATTAGGTACTTTAGCAACTGAATCTATCTTACCAACTGCTTCTAGAAACAATCCTTTTTGCTTTTCCCAAGCTGGCGAATTCACTTCAAGTCCAAAAAGGTCATGCAAAAAGTTTTCTTCTGCTGTATTTTCATCTAATCGTCTAACCAAATAAGCAATAGCACTGTGAAAGTCTTGATGTTTAACAATTGGGGCATAAAGCAACAAACCATCAGCAACATCTTGAACAACTCTTGCCTGATGGTTCGCCATACCTTCTAGCATTTCAAGTTCTACATAGTCATTTACTTGATAGTGCTCACGAAGTTTAAGCGCAAATGCAATATCAAAAAGGTTATGACTAGCAACGCCTATTTGCACAGCTTTTGCATGGTCTGGTTTCATGGCAAAAAGCAACATGCGTTTATAGTTCGCATCGACATCTGACTTAGTGTAGTAAGGTGCTTGCTCCCAGTGCATCAACGAGGCTTCTACTTGTTCCATAGCAAGGTTCGCGCCTTTTACGATGCGTATTTTTATGCCCTGACCACCTTGTTCTACTCTTTGCATTGACCACTCAGTAAGCACTTGCTGAGCATTATAGGAATCTGGAAGATAGGCTTGAAGTACGATACCAGCTTTGTGATTTACAAAAGCCTCTTCACTCAAGACTTGCATAAAAGCATCCATCGTTAAAGATAAATCCCTGTACTCTTCCATATCTAGATTTACAAATTTTGGCGCAGTTGTACCATCTGCTTTCACAAAACTATTCGTTTGTGCCACAGTATAGAGTTCACGAAGACGTTCTTTTATCTGCTCTAAACTATAGTCATAGGCAGCTAAGTTGATTTGACTAAATATCGAAGAAATCTTAACAGAGACGTATTCAACATCTGGTCTGCGTAGTAACTCTAGATAAGCCGTAAAACGTTTTGCTGCTTCAGCCTCGCCAAGAACTGCCTCACCTAACTGATTGAGATTCAAGCGTGTATTTGTTTTACTGCGTTTAGAAATATAGTTTTTTAAAGGTGTTTCTTCACCAGGTAAAATAACCTGATTAGTCTCTTGGCGTAGCTTTGCGATGATTAAAGGAATCACAAGCTGTGGCACAAATTGTGCGGTAGCAACGCCGTACTTAAGCGCTAAACGCTCCCACCAAGACATATACTTTGGTACGCCATAAGTTTCTAAAATGAATTTAAGTTGGTTGGCAACACGTTTAGAATTGTGACTGCGAAAGGCTTGGTCAGACAATGCCATGGTCATGGCTTTGCCTTCTGGGTCATCCATCATCCTTGCCATTTGTGCGCCTTGAGCACGCTCAGCAGCATTTTGTTCTTGGTTTGCTGATTCTAGGAGTTCGGCTGCTAGCTCTATAGCTTCTTGGGCAAGTTGATTTACATTAGGAGCATCTATCCTATTTTCAGAATTAGCTACTGTAACAACAGGATTTAGTACGGGGTCTTGTGTGATATTTCCAAATGTAGACATGTGATACTCCTTTAAACTATTTTTTAAATTACTTTCTAAAACCTAGTGCGTGTGAGATTTTATTTGCGGATTGTGTTGCGAGAATTGCGAGGGGCTCGAGCTCACCCTCTCCTACTCGCACACTTGGTGCAACAATACTCACTGCGGCAACAGCTTGGGCATTTAAATCGAAAATTGGCGCAGCAACGGTCATAAGCCCATGCTCTAATTCACCTTTGGATAATGCATAGCCCTGACTGCGAATTTGCTTAAGTTCTTCTGCTAAAGCATCTTTTGAAAAAGTCTGTGGTGTATAGGCAATTAAGTCATCAGAAAGAATGTGTTCCTGAACTGACTTAGCTGCGTAGGCAAGTAAAACCTTACCAGTGGAGGTGGCATGAACTGCCAAACGACTGCCAATATATGGGGCGATGCCAACTAAGTGTTTTCCCAAAACTTCATCAATAACCAAACTACATAAATGACGCTGCGGGTGACTATGCAAAACTTCTAAGGTGACTGTTTCACCTGTTTCTAAACTCAGAGCTTCAAGAAATTCTCGACTGACCTTACGAAGATTATTGCTCCGCATAGCCCGACCGCCAAGAACAATAGCTTCAGAACCTAGGCGGTAGCCAGTTTCACAACGTTCAATCAATCCTTCATTTTCAAGCGCTGACATAATCCGAAAGGTTGTTGTTTTATTGAGTCCAGAGAGTTCCGTTAAGGCAATTAAGTCATGTTCTGGCGCATCATCTGTAAAAAGCTTAAGCAGTTGAATAGCACGAGAGACAGCTTGCGTTCCCTGTGGTG
>CALDTA010000482.1:0-8356 GCA_937924455.1 uncultured Deinococcales bacterium | reverse complement strand
AATATCTGTAGTAATAGCAATACCGATATCGATTTCTTGCATATCTTTTAATCTCTTTACCGTTCAACAACGATAACAATAAATTTACTATACAAAAACATTCTCAATTACCATAGTGCCATTGTGTTTATTATTTATCGCCCTGAAATGTATTAGACTAATAGTATGCCTAAACTATATCCGTTACTTTTTAAAGCTGTTCTTAAAGATTACTTATGGGGTGGTCGTAACCTTGAAACGCTTGGCAAGCAGGGTAGTAAAAATGGTCGAGATTTACCAGCAGATGGTGTGATTGCTGAGAGCTGGGAAATCGCTGGACATGCAGATGGTACGACGATTGTTAGTAATGGCAGTCTTGCAGGTAAAGCCCTAACAGAGCTTTTAGATAGCTACGGACTTGATTTGATTGGGTCGAATAATCAATGGGCGATCGAGCGCAATAAATTCCCCCTCCTTATCAAAATTCTCGATGCAAATAAATCACTTTCAGTTCAAGTTCACCCAGATGATAGCTATGCTTTAGAGCACGAAGGTAATGAACTCGGTAAAACAGAAATGTGGGTTGTATTGCAAGCTAAAGAGGGCGCATCTGTCATATTAGGCGTGACTGAAGGTACGACGCCTGAGCGCTTTAAACAAGGCATAGAAACAGGTAACTTAGAGCCATACCTACACCATATTCCTGTTAAAGCTGGTGATCATATCTGCGTACCTGCTGGTTCACTCCATGCGATTATGGACGGCTTGATGATTGCTGAGATTCAGCAAAACTCAAATACAACCTACCGTGTTTATGACTGGAATAGAGTTGGGGCTGATGGCAAGCCTAGAGATTTGCATGTTGATAAAGCTATGCAAACCATAAATTTTGAGCAAGTAGCACCTAGTTTGTGCCCTGCTGAGTTCATTGATGAAAGTGATGGTGTGTACCGTGCTGAACTTTGTAGGAATAGCTATTTTGTAACTGAACGTGTGGAAATAGCTGCTGGTAGTTCTTTTGAAGGTGCGTGCGATGGCTCTACGCTGGAGATATGGGGATTACTGGAGGGCGATGTGAGTGTGAATGAGGTCGGGCTCGAGCCTATTCAATTCACACTGCTACCTGCAAGCTTAGGAAACTACACTATAACTGCAACTGAAGATTCAATACTCCTTAGAAGTTATGTACCTTAATGTAGAGCACTATTAGACTAGAGTACTGACTAGATTAGAGCACTACTGACTAGAGCACACTAACGGGAGTGTCTGAGGGTTAATGGCAATGTGGTAGTTTCCTGTATTTCTTGTACGGCTAAAAATACAAAATTCCAAATCATCTTGTTTTAAAGCTGGACGTTTAACATCAAACACTATGTTGAAGCCTGAATATTCTTGGGCAGCGCCATGTACTTGGGCAACATCTGGTCTGTGCATAGCAAGGTAACTTTTTACCTCAAGGTCTAAATCTGTTTCAAAGCCAAACCAACGCAGTGCTTGCTTGCTTAAATCAATCTCTTTTCGATCATCAACAAGTGCCCAACCTGTTACCCTCAAGAGTGCATTTTGAGCATCATAGGTCGCTGCATCAATAACCCCATGAGTAGGATAAGTTTGTTGGACGCTTTCGAATGCTTGTACTATGTCGCCTTTACTTAGCTGAAGTTCATATGAGGTGTCTGCGATTTGAATAGTAATAGTCTCTAAATTGTTTGCTTTTGTTTTAAAATCTAAGCCTAGTTCCCACACAACTGCATCTTGAGGTGACGCAATGTCATCAGAGAAATACTCTCTAAACATAAGTGATGGTTGTATGGTTGCTGTGTCTAAGTTGCCTTCCTTGCTTACAACAGAGAAGGCTTCTTGCTTGATAGGGATTGGACTACGAAATTTTAGTTTGAGGCTTTTATTTGTTTGCCAGTCATAATCCATAGTATGAATAACTGTATAGCTAGTGCCATTTGAATCAGAAACAGTTTTATCCAAAATGGGAATATCCTTTGTAACTAAAGCCATCGGCAGTTCGACATAATCTGCTTGTACTAATTTAGGATTATCAATACTTGGATTAGTGACAACATGCATATAACGGTTAAAAATAGTGTTAAAGCTGACGTCGTCTAAGTCAGGGAATTTTTCTCGAAAGAATTCAAGCTGTGGTATTAGCAGAACATGGTTATAGGTTGCTATAGAAAGTGCGCTTGCTGCTGCTGCTGTGTGCATAGGAATAGCTATGCCTTCCATATTGCTCTGTTCAATATAGTCTTTGAGTGCAATGGCTTTTGGACTCTCACTCACTGAAAAAATATCATGGGCTGACTGTACAGGGTTAAAGCCTGAAAATGCCACAATGTTGTATAGTAAAGCAAGGCTTGCAAAGAGATAGGCTAGATAGTTTATGCGATGTTGTGAGCTGTTGTGAGAGTTCTGAGTATTGTTGCGAAAGATTTGTATTACTTTCAATATAACAATAAAAATTATAGGGGAGAGTACTAGCCAATCTAAGTAATCAATGACGGTGCTAGATGGTGAGCTGATATCTTGCCTAAAAAGATAAGAGCCTAAAAGTGCTAACAGACTGTAGAGAAAAATTCGTAGCCAAGATAGTTGCCACTTTGTATAGAAGGCTAAGATTGCTACTAGCCATATGATGAAAGTGCCACTGGCTAGTAATAATCGTTTTGGTTCAATTTGATCTAGTAGCATGAACTGCCCAATTGTGTTGGGTACTGGTAGATACATCCAAGAAAATAGGATTACGCCAAGAATAACTAAGATACTGCTTTTGAACCAATTGTTTTTTATTGTTTGAAAAAAGGCTTTGTAATTTCCAAATGCTAATAGACAGAGTAAAAATAGGCTTGAGACTGTGCCAATTTCAGGCATGTTTGATCCTGAAACGAGAGGGTTGTAGTTTGGAGTGATGAGGCTGTGGGGAAAGAGGAGTGTCCAGAGGTAGCTTAGGGAGCTCGAGCCGCCATCAAAACTCCGATCACCAGGATAAACAGTATTTTGTAGTAAAGGCACGATGTCTGCCAAATAATACAAACACATGCCCGCAGCTAGCGCAAAGCCTAGAAAACAGCTAAGGAGATTGCCAATACGAAAACGTTCTGGGCGAAATGCCAAAGCAAAAAAGCCAACTAGATAAATCATACTTATCTGCCATGGTGGATAGATCAAGGCTAAAAGTGCAGCACTGCTGATTAAAAATGTAGATATGAATTTTAAAGCCAAATGCCAATTTGTCAAAAAGGGAATGATAATCCAAACCGTCAATGCAAAGACAGGAGCATTGGTAGTCCACCAAACTTGGTTATGGTGCGTAAAAAATAAGATTAGGCTAATGATGCTTGCATAGCCTAAAGGCAAGCCTAACTGCATCAAGAAGATTGTGTAGCCTACAATAAAGCTCGCAATCATAAAAAAGTGGTAAAAAGAAAAGCCTCTGGCGTCCCCTAACGTAAAGAAGCCCCACATATACGGCTTGAAGGCAAGTGCCCAATCTTTTAAAGGTAAACCATAAAAGAAGCGTAAGTCTTCTTTGTAAGGACTGTCCTGATTGAAACGTTGATAATTGTTGTTCGCAGCAATCTGAAAGTAAGGGGTGACAACGCCCCACTCATCACTGCGAATGCCTTTTGCCTCACCTAAAACAGTTTCATAGTCATAGTGACCCATATGGTTTTGTATGAAAAAACTATAGTGCGAAGGACTTAACGCAAAGTATACATAGGCACTGCCTACAATGAGTAATAGCAGGAGTAAACTATTCCTCAACAAATTGTCACCTTTGCGCTTTGGAGTTTCAGTCATATCTTCCCTAAATTGCTACATTATAGCAGTTAATCGGCGAGCTTCGTAACGAGTAAGAATAAAGCCACTCAGTGTGTACAGTTATTTCGTGGAAACACTGATTACTAGTGAGTCACTTTTTCTATAAAGTTACCGTATAGATACACATAGCTAATAGACAAACATAGCTATGTGTATTAAACATTATATGATGCATTGCTATAGTCACGAACTAATCCTACTAATTTGGAGCTGCAGAACAAATAGATGTTGGAGATTCACTAAGGATGTGAAAAATGCCTGTAGCTTTTGTTCGTCCATAAAGACAGAAGTCTATTTCGTCTTCATTGACAGGAGGCGTCTTTATGTCAAATATGATGTAAAATCCTGACTGTTTTTGTGCATCGCCGTATACTGCTGCGACATCTGGTCTTGGAATTGGCGCAATTGATTTAAGCTCTACATCTAAGTTGGTTTCGTAACCAAACCAACGAAAGAACTGTTGATTTATCTTCGTAGCATTGATGTCATTAATTGGCGCCCAACCCGTAACTGTTAATGTTGCATTTTGATTATCATAGCTTTCTTTATCAAGAACACCACGTAGGGGATAGCGTTTATCTTGCGTAGCTTTAAATTTTTCTAGTAGATAAGTGTCATTGAGTGCAATAGTATACAGTTCGTCTGCTATTTTTATGTCGATAGTTTTTAAACCAGCATTAGCTGCGTTTGGTTGAGCAAATGTTAATTTGAGGTCCCATAGAACTGCGTCTTCAGGAGAGCTAATAACATCAGCAAAATAATCTGTGAATAAAAGCTGTGGTTGGATTTCCGCCTTTGAAATTATGTCTTTGTTTGCTATGACAGCTAGTTTATCTTGTTCAAGAGGTACTGGACTATGAAACTTTAAGCTCAAGAAGGTATCTGTATACCAACGGTTATTGACAGAGTTGATTATTTTTATATCACCAGTAGTAGCAACACTAGTATTTGCAACATCAGGCATCACAGGAATATTCTTGGCAACCATCGTCATGGGTAGCTCGATGTAATCTGCTTGAAGGACTTTAGGAGTGTCGAGTTCGCTATTAAATACAACATGGGTGTAGCGGTTAAAGACAGTGTTAAAGCTAGTATCGTCTAATTCTGGAAACTTTTCCCTAAAGAAGTCTAATTGTGGTGTTAGTAAGACATGATTATAGGTAGGGATAGAGAGACCACTCGCTGATGCTGCGGTATGTCTACCAATAGCTAGACCTTCTAAGTCACTTTCTTCTATATATTCGTTGAGTGCAATCACTTTTTCTTGCTTGCTGACTGCAAAAATGTCATGTGATGATTGCAAAGGGTTGAAGCCTCCAAAGGCAACTACGTTATAGACTAGGGCAAGACCTGCAAATAGGTAAGCAAAGTTTTTAGAAGGTGTAAGTGTATATCTAGACCTATTTTGAAGAAACAACTTCCAAAAAATAATGACGATTGCAGGTAGTAGTACAAGCACATCAAAACGGTCTATGGCGATAGGAGAGCCTATAGATTGTTTGTAAGCATATGAAGCAAAGAGCACCAGAAAACTGTAAAGTGCTACCCTGCCCCAAGAGAGTTGCCACTTTGTATGGAAAGCAAGAATAGCTACAAGCCATAGTATAAATGTGCCACTAGCTAGCAGAATTCTTTTAGATTCAATCTGGTCGAGTAATATAAATTTTCCAAGGGTGTTAGGTACTGGTAAGTACATCCAAGAGAATATAATCACTGCAAAGATGAGCAGAATAGAACTTTTGAGGATATTATTTTTTATAGCTTGAAAGAGTGCTTTGTAATCTCCAAAGACTAGTAAGCAAAGAGGGAAGAGGCTAGCAACTGTTCCAATTTCAGGCATGTTGGTGCCAGCCACAATAGGTCTGTAGTTTGGTGAAATGAGGCTGTGAGGAAAGAGTAATGTCCAGAGGTAGTCTAGACGGCTCGAGCCCCCACTAAAGCTCCTGTCGCCTGGATACACTGTATTTTGCATGAGTGGAACAATGTCTGCTAGATAATACAAACACAGCCCTACAGCAAGTGCAAAGCCAGCAAAACAAGTTATTATATTACCAATACGAAAACGTTCAGGTCTAAATGCTAATGCAAAAATCCCAAATAAGTAAATCATACTGATTTGCCATGGAGGATAAATCAATGAAAAAAGCGCAGCGCTACTGATTAAAAATGTAGCTATCAATTTTGTAAACAAGGACCAATTCGTTAAAAAGGGAATAATAATCCAAATTGTTAAGGCAAAAACCGCTGCGTTATTAGACCACCAAACTTGTTGATGATGCGAAAAAAATAAGGTTAATGCAATGATTGCTGCATATAACAAAGGCAGCCGTAACTGCACTAAAAATATCGTATATCCTAGAATAAAACTCGCAATCATAAAAAAGTGGTAGAAAGAAAATCCTCTTGCGTCACCTAAGGTAAAAAACCCCCACATATAAGGCTTAAAAGCTAATGCCCAGTCTTTCAAAGGCAAGCCAAAGTAAAAACGCAAATCTTCTTTATAAGGACTGTTTTGATTATAGCGCTGGTAATCATTATTAGCGGCAATTTGAAAATAAGACGTGACCATGCCCCATTCATCGCTGCGAATACCGTACGCTTGTCCAGCGATGGGTTGGTAATCATACTGACCCATGTGATTTTTCAAAAAATAGCTATAGTGTGATGGGCTTAGTGCAAAGTATACATAGGCTATACCAACAAGCAATAAAATCAATAATAAGATAGTTCTAAGTCTTCTCTGATTTGATAAAAGCTGGGTCATGTATACATAACCTACCATCAATTAAATTTAGTTGACTACTAGAGAAGGTACTGAATGAGCTTAACGAATTGTAAAAGTGGCAACGGTGTACTATTCATCAATATTGTTTTGTGAGTGATTAGCCTAAATCAGTTATTTTCTCGCCCAGGCAGTACAAAAGGTGTTGCAGGAATATCTTGCGTAAATCCTTGCTGTAAATCGTTTAGCCCTAGGCTAATGCTAATATCGCCATTGCTTGTATCCCAAGAGCCTGTTAGTGCCCAGCAGCAACGGTCCCAAATTACATGTATTTCGGGTTGAAAGTTCCATGGTGCTTGAGTGGGTGTTTGAGTGGGAGTCTGGGTGGTATTGGATAGGAAATCCCAACGGTCGTTAAAAACAGCAGAAACATAAACATCTGGGTATACTTTTGTTGTAAAAGATAAATTATTGATATTGAGACTGTTTCGTCTATATTCTTGGATTTTACGCAATGTAGCCGAGTCTGAATTAGGATCGTCTACAACTTCAGCTAGGGCGTCATAAGCTAGATTGCCTGCGATGCCTACGATTCCAAATAAATCGCTACGCAAGTTTAAGGTGACACCTCTGATATAGCTCTCTAAAAGTCTATCATCAGCAAAGAGAATATCTGCATAGATGTCTGATGCCATGCGTATATCACCAAAAGCAGTTGTATAGATACTGTCGACAAACGGATATGTGACCGTTAAGTTACTATCTTTCCAACCACCTGTTTCACCGTTTAGAGCGATTAAAAAGGGATCATAAATAGTTTTGAAAAGAACGCTCCAGTTCGCACCATTTGTGTATTGGGCAGATTGTTCATTGCTTAAGGTCAAGGTGTATTCTTGAGCAGATAAGGCTGAATCTAATGCCAACAAGCCAACTGGGATGATTCCAAAACCACGCCCTTCTAGTTTCATTACATCTCGCCAAGTGACACTAAAACTACCTGATGATACGTTGCATCTATCCCCAGCTTCTGCTGATTTTGTTTGGCACAAAAGGTTGAAAGTTTGAGATACTGAAAAGATTAAAGGTTCATAGGTGGCACTGGCAGTAATACTTAGCGATTCACCTTTTCCTGAATTTAGATCATGTACATGTGAAATTGTAATGTTAGGAACGCTATCAAAGGTGTCTTGTGTACCTACAGTGAGGCTTGTTTGTAGCTTTTCCCAATAGGGATAGGGCTCTACTGTTGTTATGGGTTCAAAATTATAGGCAGTATTTGCACTAACGCTAAAGTACTGTCCATAGTTAGCTGTCAAATTAAAACTAGTCTTAGTCAGATCACGCTCTTCTGCTTCAACCTTTAAATCATGTTGATGGTTGATATTAAAAAGAATGTTGTAGTTAGGTCTTATAGGCACGGTAGTACTGGAAATACCTTCGTCATTTGTATTAGACGTGTCTGTGCTGGAAGTGTCTGAACTCGATGGGTCATTAAAGGTATTTATTAGTTCATCTGGCACGTCTACAGTTGTTTTATTAGCATCTACTAGCTCATCTGCTGTGTTCGAAGTAATTTCCGCAGTAATTTGTTGTGTTTCTTGGTTTAGAGTATTTTCTGTGGATATAGAATTTAAAAGATTTGAGGCGCTATTCGTCAATTCGTTAGCACCTTCAGATGCTTCTACATCTATTACTGAAGTGGTATCTGTGTCTTTATTTGCAATACCAGTAATACCAGTGTTATCAATCTCTGCTGAAGATAATGTTTCTTGCTTTACATCATTATTACTTGAGACTGCTGGATTTGATACTGCTGATGTC
>CALDTA010000481.1:0-2728 GCA_937924455.1 uncultured Deinococcales bacterium | reverse complement strand
TTTAATAAGGTGAAACCATGAATGATGTTGTAATTGTTAGTGCGGTACGCACACCTATTGGAAAAATTCGAGGTGCATTGTCAAGTGTTCGTCCAGACGATTTAGCAGCGGTAGTTGTTAAAGAAGCTGTGGAACGTGCTGGCGTTAGTCCTGAAAGTATTGAAGAAGTGTTCTTGGGTTGTGCAAATCAAGCAGGAGAAGATAACCGAAATGTTGCTCGCATGGCTGCCTTGCTTGCAGGCTTGCCACAAACTGTTGGAGGCGTTACGGTCAATCGCTTGTGTGCAAGTGGTTTGAATGCAGTTAATCAGGCAGCAAGGGCAATTAAGTGTGGTGAAGGTGATGTTTATGTGGCAGGTGGTGTTGAGAGTATGACACGCGCGCCGTATTCTATGCCTAAAAATCCTACTGGTTTTGGTCCATCAGGTAACATTACTGGGTGGGACACAACGTTAGGTTGGCGCTATCCCAATCCAAAAATGAAGGCAATGTTTCCGCTTGAGGCAATGGGCGAGACTGCTGAAAACGTTGTTGATATGAGCTGTGCAGGAGAAATTTCTGGTGGCGAAATTACCAGAGAAGATCAAGACAAATTTGCTATGCAAAGTCAGACACGGGCAATACATGCTTTAAATAATGGTTATTTTGATTCTCAGCTCGTTTCAGTAGAAATACCACAGCGCAGAGCTGACGCAATTATTTTTGATACAGACGAGCATCCTTTTTATAAAAAGACAGATGATGGTTATGAAGTGGCAACCACCTTGGAAAAACTTGGCACCTTACGTCCTGCTTTTCGAGAGGGTGGCAGCGTAACTGCAGGAAACTGTAGTGGTTTGAATGATGGCGCCTGTGCTTTAGTGCTTATGTCACAGCAAAAAGCTGAGGAGCTTGGTATAAAACCGCTAGCAAAGTGGGTTGGCTCTGCTGCCGCAGGTGTTGATCCTAGAGTCATGGGTATTGGTCCAACCTATGCTACACGCAAGCTGTTGGACAGATATGACCTATCAATTGAAGATATTGATTTAGCTGAGTTAAATGAAGCTTTTGCATCTCAATCTATTGCTGTGATTCGAGACCTTGGATTGAGTGAAGATATTGTCAATGTGAATGGTGGGGCGATTGCTTTGGGACATCCTTTAGGCTGTTCAGGTGCAAGGATATTGACCACACTTATTCATGAGATGCATCGTCGAAGTGATGTAGGAGAGTCTATGAAGTATGGTTTGGCGACACTTTGCGTAGGTGTTGGACAAGGTGAATCTACTCTAATCGAAAAGTTGTAGAACCGAAGGTCTACAATTTTTAAACTCTATGGTGTTTGAACACCTTTAGTATTTAGCTTGATGCCATACAGCGATGTGCTTGCAACAATATATAAATAATCTTTATTTGGACCACCAAAAGTGCAATTTGCGATAGTTTCGGGTACAAATATTTTTCCAAGCTGCGTACCATCACTGGCATAGACCTGAATGCTGTCTTGTGAACTGGTAAAAATATTGCCATTGATATCTAAACGGAAACCATCTGCTAAGCCAGGCGTTACTTCAGCAAATATACGACTATTGCTTAATTGATAGTTGCTACCGTTTTTGCTAACGTCATAAGCAAAAATGTGATGCCAACCATCTTTTTTGTGGCTACCACCTGTATCGCTTACATACAAAATACTTTCATCAAGATTGAAAGCAAGACCGTTTGGCTTATCTCGGTCATTGGCTACGATTGTTAAACTTTCTGTTGTGGGGTCAAAACAAAAGACAAAGCAGCCTTCTAATTCTGAATCTGCTTTATACCCTTCAACATTGCTCAGGATGCCATAGGGAGGGTCAGTGAACCAAATTGTGCCATCGCTCTTTACGACAACGTCATTTGGTGAATTTAGTTGTTTACCTTGATAGTTATCCACGATTACTTCGATTGTGTTATCTGCAAGCGTGCGTGTTAGTCTGCGACCACCGTGTTCACAGCTTATGAGATTTCCAGCTAGGTCTCGGTAATGTCCGTTAGTGAAATTTGCTGGTTCTCTATAGACGGTCATCCCATCTGTGTTTGAGTAGCGCATCATGCGATTATTTGGAATGTCGCTCCATAAGAGGTAGTCGCCCTCTGCAAAATAGACTGGACCTTCTGCCCATATTGTTCCTGTGCAGAGTTTTTCGAGTTTAGATTCTTTTAACAGAAGGTTGTCAAAGCGTTTATCGTAACTTTCAAAATTCATATAGTTATTGTTTCCTAACGTCTGTAGCGTCATGTTTATAGCTTTATGTTTATAGCGTCATGTTTATAGATAGATTCATATTTATAATTACATAGGCTTAAATCAAAAAAGGTGTTAGAGGACATGATACTATACGTTTAAAATAATAGTGCATGTTTAGAATGATACAGCAGTAATACCAATTCCGCTTAATTCGTTAATTAATTCGAAGTGTTAAAAAGTTAAGGAATTTAAGCGTGTTGCGGAATGTGGTTGAGCACCTGACGATTTAAGCTGGCTACTTTATTAACGATATTTTCGGACACGGTATAATGTTAAAGAGTAATAGTGAAAGAGATTTGTATTGGAGTTTGTGTGAAGCTATTTTCTTTAGAAGGTAAAACAGCAGTTGTTACAGGTGCTACAGGTGTGCTTGGTGGTGCTATGGCAAAGGGTTTAGCACAGGCTGGTGCAACTGTAGGGATATTAGGCAGGCGTGAGGCAAAGGCAAAAGAGCTTGCAGAA
>CALDTA010000480.1:0-8576 GCA_937924455.1 uncultured Deinococcales bacterium | reverse complement strand
ATACCTCCTACAAAAACCATAAGCACCTCAGAATTAACAGCCTCACTATAAACCCTAAAAACAATCTAAACTCTATACTAGACCTTTCATTTATAAGGTCTATATTCACTCTTGTATTAAACACCTAAACACCTTTATAATCCTTGTCTGCTTAGTACTTTTTTGGAGGTCAAGCAATGAAGGTAATTATTTTTTTCTCAACCCGTTTTGTATAAAACATGACGACTATAATGTCACTAATTATAATTCTTACGTAGATACTCATAAGCAATCATATCAATACTCGTAAGCCCATTTGCCGACTTCACTAAAATAATCTAAATCCCTCAATACAATTATCAGATTTTAGTTCTAGACGACGTCCAATCAGCTACTTCTTACTAAAGATAGCGTTTCCACGTAATATTGACCCATGCTAAATGAGTTCGTTCCTACTCGCAATCCGCTCGCCGATTAACTGACTTAAGTCAGTTAATCGTGGAAGAGCTTAAAAACACAATCTTATTCTCCCCTAAGGAGGTTTAGTGCTTCAATCACTAAAAGACCTTTATCCATACTGCCGTCAATACCCGCTTAAGTTTATAACTGGTATAGCTTTTCTCGTAATTTCAAGCTATTCTTTTACCCAACCACCTCGCCTTATAGGTCAAGCAATCGATAGTCTCAGGGTTAATAGTGTTAGCACCACAAACTTTAGTGATATCAGCTTACTCGTAGTTGAGCTCTTTTTCTTCGTCATACTAGGCTCAATCAGCCTAATTATTGTCAGACGTACTATGCTTGGCGCAAGTTGGGAAATCCTCTTCGATATCCGCCGAGATCTTATCCTGAACTTAAACCGCTTAAGCAGCAACTATTTTGATAACAATCGTGTAGGCGACATCATGACACGTATGACAGCAGACCTAAATGCTGTACGCATGTTCATAGGTGTGGGTAGCTTCATGGGGCTTAACCTCATTCTTTTATTTGCCTTTACCCTTTACAGAATGTTCAAACTAAATGTCAGCCTTACACTCCTAACACTCATCATAGTGCCCTTAATTACTCTTACATTCTTTTACTTACTTCGAATTGTCCATAAACGCTATGAAAAAGTACAAGAACAATTTTCAAATGTTTCTGCTATGGCACAAGAAAATTTTAGTGGTATTCGAGTTGTTAAAGGTTTTGGTATCGAAGACCGTGAAATCAATAATTTTAGAATCCTAAACAACGAATTTATCCGTAGGAACTTATCACTAACCAAAGTTGATGGTCCACTTTTCCCACTGATGGAACTGTTCTTTGGATTAACTATCTCAGTCTTGTTACTTGTCGGTGGACGTTTTGTTATGGTTGATAATGGCAGCCTCACCATTGGGGAATTCATTGACTTTGTCTTTCTCTTTGAAGGCATTCAGTGGCCCATTATTGGTTTAGGGTGGATTGCCAACGTTATTCAACGAGGGCATACTTCTTGGGGACGTATCAAAGAAGTGATGTATGCAACTATAGATATCAAAGACGATGTCAACACAAACTTATCACTCAGTTCAATTAAGGGCGATATTAACTTTAACAACGTTAGCCTTCAGTTCGGTGAAATGAAAGCCTTAGATGATATTTCTTTTACCATCAAAGAAGGCGAGACACTCGGCATCACAGGACGAACTGGTTCGGGCAAAACAATGATTGCCAACTTGTTTGCACGTCTATCTGACCCAACAGAGGGCAACATCACCATCGCTGGTGAAGACCTAAAACACTATCCTCTACACTTACTACGTCGCAATATAGGCATGGTTCCACAAGAGCCTTTCCTATTTTCAGATACAATTGCAGAAAATATAGCCTTTGGTATTCCTCTTGAAGATACTGAGACGCTTTCGAAAAAAGTGCGCTCTGTCGCAGAGCTTGTGCAATTAGCAGATGACGTCGATGATTTTCCAGATGGCTTTGAAACCTCTCTTGGTGAACGAGGTGTGACGCTTTCAGGTGGTCAACGGCAACGTACAGCTATGGCCAGAGCCATCATCCGTGACCCCAATATACTTATTCTAGATGACGCCCTAAGTGCTGTTGATACCCAAACCGAAGCACGCATTCTTGAAGGTCTTAAACAAGTTGCTCAAGATCGCACAACCATTATCATTGGTCACCGAGTATCAGGCTTTAAGCACTGTGACCGCATTTTAGTTTTGGATGAAGGACGCATTGTTGAAGAGGGCAGTCATGATGAACTGGTTGCCTTAGATGGTTGGTACGCAGATATCGACCGTCGACAACAACTTGAAGAAGCTTTAGAACAAGATGAACCTGAAAGTACAGAAACGGTGGGTCCAGCATGAGTGACTTTACAACAAACCGTATAACAGATAAAAACGTTCTAAATGATATGTCAATCCCGAACTATGACATCAACGAAAGAAAGGCAACGTACCGCAGCGTGCGCCGCTCAAAGCTAAAAGAACTTCGCAGAGAGGGTCTCTTTGACGAAGATGGTGAAGCTATGCAGCGAGCTTTTGACTGGCAGCTCACTTGGCGCATCCTTGGCTTTCTCAAACCTTATCTTAAGCAAACTATACTAGCTTTAGTTTTACTCGTAAGTTACAGCGCACTCGTACCTGTCTTCCCTTTTCTACTGCAACGTGCAATCGACAGATTCATTAATCCAACCCAAGCCCCCTATCTTGGACTCAACTTCGATGAGCGCTATGCTGGCTTGATTGGTATTATCGGAATTTATCTTGGTCTACGTCTGCTCAATTTTGGCTTACGCTTTGGCTATACTTACCTCGTTGCTTGGACAGGGCAACACGTAATTTACGATATCCGCAAAACCATTTTTTCAAAAATTCAGTCTTTGCATCTCGGCTTTTTTGACCGAACACCTGTAGGTCGCCTAATGACACGCATTACTAGCGATGTTGATGCTATTCAGCAGATGATTACCGATGGCATCATTGGCTTTATTGCCGATATTGGTCTCATTATTGGCTTGCTTATCTACATGTTTATTATCAATTGGCAGCTTGCTATCATTGTGCTTTGCATCATGCCATTCTTGTTTTTGAGCCTCAATTTCTTAAGAAGTCGAATCCGTATGGCATTTCGAGCTGTTCGGTTAAGAGTGTCAAAAACCAATGCCTATTTACAAGAGAACTTAACAGGCATGAAAACGGTTCAACTTTTTAACCGTGAAGATAGAAATCAAGAAAAGTTTGATACTTTAGGGCTTGATGTATTAGACGCTCACATCGAACAACTTCGTTGGTTTAGTCTTTTTTGGCCAACCGTTCGTATGTTTGGAGCACTTTCTACAACACTTATTCTTGCCTATGGAGCATTCAGAATTCTAGGTAATACCAACGTGCCTTTAATTGACACTAATGCAATCACCATAGGTGTTCTAACCTCTTTTCTCTTTTATTCATCAATGTTCTTTCGACCTCTACAAGACTTAAGCGACAAGTTCAACATTCTGCAAGCAGCTATGGCTTCTTGTGAGCGTATTTTTGGGCTTTTAGATACACCTGAAGTCATCAGCAACAAACCTGACGCTAAGCAGTTTGAAAGTACCTTTCAAGGTAAAGTTGATTTTGAAGATGTCCACTTTGCTTACAACGAAGGTGAATGGGTACTGCGAGGTGTTGATTTTAGTGTTCAACCAGGTGAATCTGTTGCCTTTGTTGGGCATACAGGTGCAGGCAAAACAACTATTATCAGCCTCATTAGTCGCTTTTACGATGTGCAACAAGGACGCATTTTGATTGACGATAAAGATGTTCGGGATTATGAACAAATAGAGCTTCGCCGTCATATCGGCATTGTGCTACAAGATCCCTTCTTGTTCAGTGGCACCATTCGTAGCAATATCAGCTTGAATGATGACAGCATTTCGCTTGAACGAGTAATGGAAGCAGCCCAATTTGTCAATGCACATAACTTCATTTCTAAGCTCCCTGACGGTTATGACACGGTAGTACGTGAACGTGGTGCAGGCTTCTCAACGGGTCAGAAGCAGCTTATTGCCTTTGCTCGAGCCCTCGTGCAGAACCCAGACATCCTCCTTGTCCTTGACGAGGCGACAGCAAATGTCGATACAGAAACCGAAGAACTCATCCAAGATGCCCTCAAAAAGCTTATGCAAGGACGCACAAGCATCATCATTGCCCACAGGTTATCAACCATTCAGGATGTTGACCGAATCATGGTCATGCGTAAAGGAAAAATCATCGAACAAGGTAATCATTTCGAGTTACTAAAACAAGAAGGCTACTACCACAAGCTTTACGAGTTACAGTATCAAGATCAGGCCTGAGCATTAAGCTTGAAAGTTGACCTTGATAGTTGAGCTTGAAAGTTGACTCTGAAAATTAAGTGCGGAAAATTAAGTGCGGGAAAATTAAGCCAGAAGATTAATTGCATATGAAGCTTTGCCACTACATTTAGCTAATACTTAATCAATATTTAGCCAATCGCCCATTCTCATCACGAAAACTGGGCGAATTGGCTATTGTTATGCTGCTCCTTTAGAAGCTATAATTTTAAGGCTTGCCTGAGTACGATCTAGATACTTTCAAATACTGGTTTGGTAAATATTAGACGTAAAGGCACTATCCTAGTAAACTTTACTATTTGGAAGAAATAGAGGAAAACATGAAGTACAACAAAGGTGAAATCTTACGCTCAATTGAGCAACCTTATCTTAAACAAACTATCCCTCAATTCGAAACTGGCGACACCGTTGCTGTTAACTACACAGTTACTGAAGGTAACCGTACACGTGTTCAGAAATTTGAAGGTGTAGTTATTGCAAGAAAGCATGGCAAAACTGGCTCTAACTCAACCTTTACAGTTCGCAAAGTAACTTCAGGCGAAGGTGTTGAGCGTGTTTTCCCACTTCACTCACCGCTGATTGAAAGCGTTGACATTGTACGTCGTGGTCGCAGCCGCCGTGCAAAGCTGTACTATCTACGTGAACTGCGTGGTAAAGCTGCACGTCTTCAAACAGACGTTGGTCGCCAAGAGGCTGACCGTGCTACTGCTCGTGACGAAAAAGCTCGTGATGAACAAATGGCTGCAGCTGCACCTGCCGAAGAAGTTATCGAAGAAACTGTAGTTGAAGCAGTAGAAGAAACTACTGAAGAATCATAAAAAGTAATTTTTAATCAAAATGTTTGGACCTCACAACTATGTGAGGTCTTTTTTTATTCTCTTATACTAGCGTTTCCACGTAACAACTGTACACACTAAGTGAGTTAATTCTTACTCGTTACGAAACTCGCCGATTCACTGCTGTTGCAGTGAAGTGAATCGTGGAACTGCGATACCTACTATACCTAGTATTGCGTCAATGTTAGGCACTCACTCGCACACTCTGTATCAATTTCACAGACATCTACAGACATCTACAGACTCTGCCTCGCCCGCCGCTTACTACCCTATACCTAACTACCTCAAACTACCTCAGACTAACTTTCTAAGCCAGCTAAAACACAACGAATAAGTTCATAGCTATAGCGTTTATCAAGCACTAAAAACAGTGGTTTTAATCGACCCTTATCTTCATCTGTCAAAGACTTATAAGACGTCTCTATCAGCTCGATTTCATCATCTCTTAGACCTGTAGCTTCAGAGACTGTAATATCTCCAAGCTGAATAAGCTCAACACAATGGCTGTAAATCGTACCAATAGATAGCTCACGCTTATCAGCTACTTCCTGTGGTTTGAGTCCTTCAAAAAGCCAATAGCGAGTTTGGTCTACAGTATGCAAATGCTCTACTTTATCGCCTACAGTTTCTTGCCAGTTAACATCATTATCAAGTACAACCACAGATTCATCATCCATGAGTTTAGAAACTGCTTTTTCAGGTGGGAAGTGTTCTAAAATAACCTCTAGAAAGAGTTCACCATAGCGCTCGAGCTTCGCCTTACCCACGCCAGGTACTTTGCTCATTTCAGCAAGCGACCTAGGTTTTCGGGTTGCCATTTCCTTCAGTGTACTATCGTGAAAAACAATATACGGCGGAACCTCTTGCTCTCTAGCAAGCTCTAAACGTGTAGCTCTAAAGGCTTCAAAGAGTGCTGCCTCATCATCTTCAAGTTCCATTTTTGGTCTTGCTTGGCTCTTTTTATCAAACTTCTGTCTAACAGCTTTAACTTCTTTACGAAACTCAATCTCTTCTTTGCCTTTAAGTAAAACAGCACTTTTTCCTGTTAGCTTTAATGCACCAAAAGAACCAGCTTCCGTACTCAAATAGCCACCTGCTACCAACTGTCTCACAACAGCACGCCACTCAGCATCATTGAGCTCTTTACCAATACCGTAGGTAGATAGTTCATGATGATTCATATTAAAGATGCGTGGATTATCTTTTCCCTGTAAAACATCAATCACATGCCCTGCACCAAAGCGCTGCCCTGTTCGCACAATGCACGAAAGCATTTTTTGAGCAGCTACTGTGCCATCCCAAGTTTCAGGTGGATTTATACAATTATCGCAATTTCCGCAATTGACGCTTTCAGCATCTTTTCTATCTGTGCCTCTATATGCCTCACCAAAATATTCAAGAATCGTTTGGCGACGACACTGTACGGTCTCGCAGAGTCCAAGAAGTGCATCTATCTTGTGATTTTCAATACGCTTAATCGCTTCTGGCGCTGTCGATTCTGCCACCATGCGGCGCAACTGAACTGCGTCACCTAATCCATAGACCATAAAGGCATTGCTTGGCATACTATCTCGTCCTGCACGACCTGTTTCTTGGTAATAGCCTTCTAAGCTTTTTGGTAAATCCATGTGGGCAACAAAGCGTACATCAGGCTTATCGATGCCCATGCCAAACGCAACCGTTGCTACCATGACGATTGATTCTTCTTTGAGAAATCTCTCTTGATGCCTTTGACGTACTTCTGTGGGGAGACCTGCGTGATAGGGCAAGGCGTTGATACCTCTTTGCTCGAGCCATAAGGCAGTCTGCTCCACACTCTTACGTGATAGGCAGTAAACAATACCTGCATCCCCTTGATGATGTTCAGTATAGAAATCTAAAAGCTGTTTCTTAGCATTATTTTTAGAAACAATATTATAAGCAATATTCGGTCGATCAAAACTTGATATATATTGATTCGCTTGCTCTAAGCGTAGCTTCTCGACCATCTCACTGCGAGTCATAGCATCGGCAGTCGCAGTTAAGGCAATTCGTGGTACATCTGGAAATTGTTCTACCAAAGAGCCTAATTGAATATATTCAGGTCTAAAATCATGCCCCCATTGAGAGACACAATGCGCTTCATCTATTGCAAAAAGCGCAACCTGTGTTTGCCTCAAAAGCGATGCAAAGTTTGGTGTCATGACTCGTTCTGGCGCAACATACAACAAATCCAGTTCACCATTTAAAAGCTGCTGCTCTACAAAACGCTGCATAGCACCATCTAAGGTTGAGTTGAGATAAGAAGCTCGAACACCAAGCTGCGCTAACGCATCAACTTGGTCTTTCATAAGAGCAATTAATGGCGATACAACTATAGCCGTACCTGCACGCACCATCGCAGGAATCTGAAAACAGAGTGACTTACCACCACCCGTAGGCATGAGTACCAAAACATCTTCACCCTGAACAACTTTGTCAATAATAGCAGCTTGATTGCCACGAAAAGCGTCATAACCAAAAGTGTTTTGTAAGATGTCGATAGGATTCATATATGCAGTAAACCTAAACTCCAGATATACATAGACTAGCTGTACATAGGCTAGCTACATACATAGACTAGCTATATACATAGACTAGCTATATACACAGACTATCATTTCAAAAAGCAAGGAAGCAAAAAAAATGCCCGACTATATCGGGCATCTAAATCGAACATTTAAAGTAGAAAATGTAAGTGCTTTAGTTAAAGTGCGTATTTAACTTCTGTGCAACTGAAGGTGCAAATTCACGCAAAGCCAAATTAGCCATTTTCCAGATATCAGGATCTTGCTGAATATCTACAAGTTCATGACTTAAAGATTCTAAACGTTGACTTTCATAAAGATGTGACGTGTAAGTTACTAGACGCTCTTCACTTACAGGATCAAGAATAAATGCTTCAACACGCAGTTTGCTAACAACCAGACGTTTCTCTTTACTAGCATCTTGAAAACCATCATCATCTCGTTGCTTTGGCTTTTCGGTGTATATACTGCGCTCGAGCACAGGTGCATACAAGAAAACACCCAGCTTTGACCCTGTACGTCTAGTAGCTATAGAACCATAGTACTCAGCTTGCGCTGAATTGATTGACCCATTTGTTTCAAAATAGTCTGTTGATACAGGCGACAACACATTGTAAGGTAAAGCCGCATCATTCGCACTTAAAGCAGAGTAAAGTACTTTTTTCAAACCGCCAAGTTGCAAATCACTCGGCGAATCAAAAATAGCAACCTTGGGTCGATCATCTTCCAAATTAGAAAGTTGTCCTGGTGTACAAGCAGATAGCACTAGAGCTAAAGCAATAACCAGCACACTGATAATAATAGACTTCTTCATATAAATATTATAGTCCGTAGACCTTATAATAAGATGTGTATTAGCTGAGAAGTATCAGC
>CALDTA010000479.1:0-8890 GCA_937924455.1 uncultured Deinococcales bacterium | reverse complement strand
CTATAAAAATATAGACCAAGCTGTCCTATGATCTAAGGAGCTATGAAGTCTTAAATGGACCATCATCCTGACTGGACTGGTCCAACAGCTACAACAAAGTGACTATCTACACATCTCACTCACTACACATCTCACTCATTACACACAGCAGTGGTGGCATTACCCGATTAGGTATAACCTTGGCTGTGGCAAACCATATTAACAAACTTCTTTAAGCATTTTTATCCCAACCTAAATTATTACAGACGAAAGTGCTCGTATTCATTTTCATCTGGTAAGCCCCAAACAGCCCAAAAATCACCTGTTGCAGGACGCATAATTGCAGCACCACAGCTTTCCACATAGCTTGGTGCAGTTGGGCGGACACTGATTGTTTCATGCCGTGTAAGTCTCTGTAAATCATCAACATCTATTGAGTCTTTTTCAAGCAGTTCTCTACCAGTATCAAGACGAGCTATTGAACTTTCTAAGGACTTTTCCTCACGCTTACGCTCAAGTGCCTTAGTCTCATCCCACAAGCAGTGGTTGGTATGCACAATTGGCTCATCTTTTAATTCTTGGATATGCATCTTCGTTGACATCGCCTCAATGTTAAAGCCATTGCCTTCTTTATCAAAAAGCAAAAAGTTGTGTGCGCCAGCAAGTGGAGCATTGGCAATGCACTTAATGGCTTCTTCTAAGGTACGTTGTGCCAAAATCTGCCTAATAACAAAAACCCACATCACACCAATTTGCCCGTCACCACCTAGCAAATTGTTGATACCAACAGAAATACCTGCATCATTCATACCAATCATGCCAACACAACCAATCGAAGTAAAAGCTAGAAAGTTTGGTTTGTCTTTTGGTTCACCTTTAATCAAAACAACATGAGGCGTAGCAGCCATGTGCATATCCCACGTTTGACCACAAAAGCCTTGCGCATTAGCACTACGATTGTTCGGAACTATAAATGAAGTGCAGTTATCAGCACTTGCAATCGGTGTCTTTTTTCGAAGGTTTTTAACATTGTAAACTACATCAATAAAATCCGTGAAGCCATTAACAATTAGTAACTCTGCCAAACTCAACCCCGTAGCATCAGCCATGCCTTGTAACTCTTCCACTAATTCAGGGCAATAGACTTTATGCTCATCTAAACAGGCATCTGCAAGTGCTAAAACCTCATCACGGCTCATACCTTGACCTGTCCAAGTGTCTTGCCCACTCAGTTTGACACGTTCTTCAGCAAATTGATGAATGGAATCTTTATACAATTCCCCATGTCGATAGCCCATTTCGTAGTTTGTACCACTAAGTTCTAACAAACGAATTGCCATAAGTTACACCTCTCTTGGGTTGTACCACTTTTAAGAGTAATTATGGTACTAGTCTACCGCATATTTAGGCATCTGTACTTTAGGAATTCTTTAGGCTGTACCTCATTTATCACCTCATTTATCTTGGAAGCTTGTCGCTTCAAGCACAACCTGTACAAATTGATTGACAGTTTAAAGCTCTTCCACGATTAACTGACCTAAGTCAGTTAATCGGCGATGCAGATGTCTGTGAAAACCACACAGCGCGAGTAGGAACGAACTCATTTAGCATGGGTCAACATTACGAGGAAACGCTATTAATAGCATTTCCTCGTAACAACCCTACAATCGAAGTGGGTTTGTTCTTACTCGTTACGAAGCTCGCCGATTCACTGCTGTCGCAGTGAATCGTGGAACTGCTTTAACAACCACAACAGCAAAACTCTCAACACCTCAAGTACTGCTAAAAGGCTTTATGACAAGTGCGCTCAATCCAAAAGCAACGCTGTTTTTCTTTTCTATTTTTACCATACTGATTAGCCCAAACACTCCCCTACAGACAAAAATCGGCTACGGCTTTTGGATGGCAAGTGTAAATGCCTTGTGCCTCATTGCTTTATCTTCCCTACTAACCCTAAAACAAGTGAGGCAACCCATGCAGAAAGTAGGTGTGTGGCTGGAGAGAATCATGCGAGCACTCCTCATATTTCTAGGGATGAGATTGATTTTCAATAACTAACGGCTTGTCAGAGTTTGACAAGCCGTTCTAATTTCTATGTTTCTAAATTCTATGTTTCTAAGTTCTAGTCTTGCAATTCTTATAATGAATCTATCGCTTTCAACCGCTCCATAACAGGTGGATGGTCATAATGCATAGCGACATAAAACGGATGTGGAACCATATTCGAAAGATTCTTCGTTGATAGTTTCTTAAGCGCATTTGCCATACCTGCCTTTGATGCAGTATGACTTGCGAAAGCATCTGCTTCGAATTCAAACTTACGACTCAACCAGTTACTAAAGAACCCTATAACCATAGAAATAGGCGCAAATAACAGAGAAAAGGCAATAAGGTTAAGATGTGGTGATGCAACACCTATGCTCGAGCCCAAAGCTTGAGAAAGCTCAACACTAAAAATCATACGAGATAGTAAAAATAAGATAATACCCATTTGAAGTATTGACATTATCATCAATACAGGGATATGTCGTTTTTTGTTGTGCCCAACTTCATGTGCCATCACTGCGACAATTTCATCTGTTGCCATTGTATCTACTAGCGTGTCATACAATACTATTTTCTTTTGTTTGCCTAAACCTGTAAAAAACGCATTGGCTTTAGTAGAACGTTTTGAGCCATCCATTACAAATGTCTTCTTGATTTCAAAGTCTTCTTGAACAGCATAGTCTGTTATAGCTGTTTTCAAATCACCTTCATCTAATGGCTTAAGCTTATTAAACAATGGTAACAGTAGATCAGTATAGAACATTGCCATAAAAAGACTAAAAGCAGTCATGATTGCCCAAAAATAAAGCCAAAAGTTCTTTCCTAAAAACTGTACCAATAAGAGTAAGGCAGAAATTAGCAAACCACCAATTAGTGCTGTTAGTAACCAACCTTTTACTTTATCTGTAAAAAACAATCTTGGTGTCGTCTTGTTAAACCCAAACTGTTCCTCAATTCGAAAGGTTCTAAACCATTGAAACGGAATCGTCAAAATATCATTGATAATGAACATAGAGATAAGGAAAACAACACCACGCAACCACGTTTGCGAAATATAAGTGGCTAACCAAACATCTACTTTACCCAGTAAACCTGTTAGCAAGACCAAAATAAAAATGATCAGGCTTATAGAGCTAGTTATAAAAGAAAAGTTTGTCGTAGTGCGGTGGTAATCGTTTGACTTGTCATATTCTTCTTGTGTGTAGATACCTTCAAGCTCATCAGGTCTAGTTTCGGGATGATGTCTTAGGTTTAAGTACTGAGCGAACTGTTCCAAAGCGTAGCTTAGGACTAATATTGTGATGATAATACTTAAAAAAAGGCTTGCTGTCATAATCTTTAATATATCGAATTAATAAGCACATAACAATAAAAAAGCGGACTTTAATCAGTCCGCTTGAGAATTTTTTAACTGAGAAGAACGAAGTTCTTCAAAACGAGCCTAGCTCGTTAGACATCAATAGATGCAAGGTGTGCATTCTCTTCAATAAAAGCACGTCTCGGTGGCACTTCAGTACCCATCAACATCTGGAACGCCTCGCTTGCTTCAAAAGCATCATCTACAGTTACTTTTTTCAAGATGCGTGATTCCGGGTTCATAGTTGTATGCCAAAGCTCGTCTGCATTCATTTCACCAAGACCTTTATAACGCTGAACTTCAGCCTTTTTGCCTCTATTTTCTTTCATAAGGGTTTTGAGATCAGCATCATCAAAGATGTAATTCACTTCTTTGCTGCGACCAAACTTAACACCATACAGAGGTGGCTGAGCAATAAAGAGGTAACCTGCATCAATGATTGGTTTCATATAGCGGTAGAAGAAAGTCAAGATAAGCGTACGAATGTGTGAACCGTCAACATCAGCATCTGCCATGATGATAATGCGATGGTAGCGTACAGCTTCTATATCGAAATGTGAGTCATCGCCTGCACCCTCAACGCCAGCGCCAATCGCTGCAATCATAGAGCGAAGTTCTGCATTTTTGAGGATTTTACCCATCGTTGCTTTTTCAACATTGAGCACTTTACCTCTAAGTGGCAAGATTGCTTGGAAGCGACGTTCACGACCACCTTTAGCCGAACCACCCGCAGAGTTACCTTCCACAATGTAAAGTTCACTCACGCTTGGGTCTGTTGAAGAGCAATCCGCAAGCTTACCTGGTAGGTCGTCGTTATCTAGTGGGCTAGATCTTCTAACTAGCTCTCTTGCCCGTTTAGCTGCTTCTCTAGCCTTAGCAGCATTAACAGCCTTTTCAATAATAATCTTAGCAATTTTTGGATTTTCTTCTAAAATCTCGTTAATCTTCTCGTAAACCACAGACTGTGTAGCTGTTTGCGCCTCTGGGTTAAGCAACTTAACTTTTGCCTGAGATTCAAACTGTGGATCACCAATTTTAATTGAGATAACACAACAAATACCTTCTAGGAAATCTTCACCTGAAGGGGTTGGTTCACCTTTTTTAACAATATTATTTTTCTTAGCGTAAGCATTTAACGCTCTGGTATACGCTGTTTTGAAACCTGTTAGAGGTGTACCACCATCACGGTTGGTGATCATGTTGGCATAACAAAGGATATTCTGTGAGAAGTTACTAGTATGAATCATACCTACTTCAACATCAATATCGTCACTTATGCCTTTGATTAGCAAACCTTTTTCGTACAATCGCTTATCTTCACCAGCAATATTTTCTGCAAAAGCTGCTACGCCGCCAACTTCTTGGAAGGTTTCGTGTCTTTCTTCAGAGCCACGCATGTCGCTAAAGACAATCTTGATGCCACCTGTAAGATAAGAAAGCTCTTTTAATCTGCGACGAACTCTATCGTAGCTATAAGAATTAACTTCTTTAAAAATACTGTGGTCAGGCATGAAGGTAACTTTAGTGCCAGTAGTTTCTTTTTTGGCATTGTATTTACCGATAACCTCAAGTGGTTTAACAACTTCGCCACGTTCAAAACGAATCATGTGGACTTTGCCATCACGACGTACTTCTACTTCGAGCCAATCAGAAAGCGCATTTACAACAGATGCACCTACACCGTGGAGACCACCAGACACCTTATAGGCACCTGCATCGAACTTACCACCAGCGTGAAGTACTGTGTAGATAACTTCAACCGCAGGCTTATTCTCTTTTTTCATGATGTCTACAGGAACACCACGACCATTATCAGTAATGGTTACTGAACCATCTTTTTGTAAGATAATTTCTACAGTATCAGCAAAGCCTGCAAGACTCTCATCGATACTGTTATCCAAGACTTCAGTCAGAAGCTGATGATAACCATCAATGCCTGTACCACCTGCTACGTACATCGCAGGACGTAACCGTACAGCTTCTAGGCCTTCTAAAACTTGGATATTACTTGCATCATAATTACTTTTCTTACTCAAGACTCTTCTCCGTTCTGGCTGCATCCACATAGTAGAGGATGCCAATAACTTACATAAAAACAAACATGTCGAGGTCTGCAATTCAGGGATACCTTATACATACCTAACAGGCATATTTCAGCCTATATTTGGATACTCAAATATACCATAATTAAAAGGGGCGAGTCAAAGAAAATTTCACGTCAAATAGGCTATTTTAGGGAATTTTCCATACCTTAATTCAGTCATAAATCTAGTTGCAAGATAAGGCTTTGCATGACACACTTTTTTCTTTAGTCACGCAACTCTAGCTTGCCCGAATTTAAGTAATATCGCTTATCTGCTGAAGCAACCAATTCTTGGTCATGCGTCACAATGATTACTGCTGAATTTTCTTTTTTTGCTAGATCTACAAGGATCTGATACACCACAAAAGCACTTTCCCTATCCAAACTCCCTGTAGGCTCATCAGCAAGAATGACCTGAGGCTTAGGGTACAAAGCCCTCGCTACCGCAACACGCTGCCTCTCACCACCTGAGAGCTTACTTGGCAAGTAGTCTTGACGCTCCTCAAGTCCAACAGCTTTCAGCAATTCAATAGCCCTTTGCTTATCAACCTGCCCTGCAATCCGACCTGACAAACTGACGTTATCCAGTACTGTTAGGTCTTCGAGTAAGTAGTGTTGCTGAAAAATAAGACCAATACGCTTGCCCCGTGCTTTAGCGATTGGGTTTTGTTTCATGGAATGGATAGCTAAGTCAGACCAGTAGAGTTCACCTGATTGGGTTGGCTCGAGCCCTGCCAACAAGTGCAACAACGTACTCTTTCCTGAACCAGACGGACCTAAAATCGCCACAACCTCTGCCTGACCAACTTCAAGCGCGACTTTGTTCAAAACCTCAAGTCTATTTTCTGAGTTTTCATAAGTATGACTCAGTCCATAACAAGCAATTGCAAATTTAGTATCAGTCATTTACTTTAACTTTCTGTAACTATTGTATGTCATTTTATCTGAACACAAGAGCATTATGATACACTTAACCACGATGCAAAAAAGTGGACGAAAGACAGCAAGACCTGTTGGGGTGAACTTTGGTGTATTCCCACAAGTGCTCACCACCATGCTTTTAATCTCTCTTTTACCACTTGCAAGTCTTTGGTATGTCAACACCAGATTAAGCCAACGAGATATCAACCAAAATATAACTACTAACCTAGAACAAATTACCGAAGCACTCGTTTTACAGACCAATAATTGGGTTAGTACAAACCTACGAATGCTCTCCTACTCTGCACAACTAGAAGCTATTCGTAACATGGATAGTGAAGCACAAAAACCCATCTTGAAAGCTATGAACGACAGCTATGAATGGATTTATCTTGCTTTTACGGTCAATGCCTCTGGTGAAAACATAGGTCGCAATGATGAACAAAAACCAGAAGCGTATTATTTTGGTGATAGAAGCTACTTCAAACAAGTGATGGAAGACAATTTGGCTGTCGGACAGCAAATGCTCATAGGTAGAACAAGTGGCAAACCATCTCTAGTTTTAGCAAAAGCAGTTATAGATAATGATGCAAACAAAATAGGTATAGTGGCTATGTCTGCCCAAGTACAAGAAATTTCTGATGCGGTTGTCAAAGCAAGAGTAGGTGAAACAGGCTTTGCTTTTTTACTAGATGAAACAGGGCAAGTCATAGCACATGGGCAACCTGAAAACTTAAGTGAGGTCTTAGAAGATTACAGCGAGCATCCTGCATTGCAAAGTCCTGTTGAAGCAGTTTTTAACTACACCTTAGACAATGAAAAATTTGTAAGTTATACCAAAACAACAGACCTTGGCTGGACTATGGTTGTGCAACAAGATTACAACGAAGCTTTTGCCTCTCTAAGGCGTTCTAGACAGCTCGGCGTAGCATTGTTACTCATAACGATTTCTTTGGTTTTATTAATCGCATATTTGCTTACTAGACGCTTTGTCAAACCAATTCAAAATCTCACAGGAATCGCCGATGAGGTAAGTCGTGGTCGTTCCAGTAAAGAAATTATAGAAACACAAAGAAACGACGAGATTGGCGCACTTGCTAAAGCCATTGAGCGAATGCGTGTGAGTATTAATCTAGCTTTTAAAGAGTTAGATAAAAAGTAATTTTTTTGGGTCTAATTAGGTCTAGTTTGGTCTAGTTTGTTAGCTCGAGCATTTCTTCTAAGAATCCAGCA
The DNA here is from genome assembly GCA_937924455.1 of uncultured Deinococcales bacterium. Lineage (GTDB taxonomy): Bacteria > Deinococcota > Deinococci > Deinococcales > Trueperaceae > CALGZD01. The sequence goes on along the minus strand of CALDTA010000479.1, from coordinate 1,271 downwards.
GCATCTTCCTGTTTAGGAATTTTTGTAGCCATCATCTCAAGAGCTTCTTTCACAGAATCAGTCTTTTCAAGCGCATCCATCACAACAAATATAGCTAAAGGACCAACAAATTCTGCCAGCGATTCTCGAATTTGATTTTTCTGAAATTCATTAAGTCTTTCTTCAAGTTTTTCTGTTTCTTCTTCCTGAACTTCCTGCTTCTCGGTTTGTAATCGACTAAGTATTGTTTCAGTTGTGAGCAATTTATCGTTGCTAAAGTCAATCAATGGTGTGTCATCTTTTTGATAAAAATTGATTAAGCTACGGCTTGCATTTTGGTTATGTACCCATACAGCAGTTTCCGCTGCATCTGCATCTTTATTCTGAATTGCACGAAGTATCGCTTCATGCTCTTCATGCATTTCAGGGTAACGTCCAACACTCAACGTTGCATTGGCAACCATAAGGTGCGCCTGCCCCAAAATACCCCGGCACACATCTATCAATCTTTGATTTCGAGATGCTTCAGCTATGGTTCGATGAAAACTCAAATCTAGTTCAATATGTTGTTCAGTATTGCCAGATGCCGAAGCTTCTTTCTGCAAATTGAGCATACTATTCAGTTTATTTAAAAGTACTTTATCTGCATGAATAGCTGCAAGTCTGGCTGCCTTACGCTCAAAGGCTTCTCTTAAGCTATAAATTTCAAGAACATCACTGACATCAAAACTTGGTACAAAAAAACCCCTAAAAGGAATAGCAATTACCAGTCCTTCACTTTCCAAAGTAATCAACGCACTTTTAATGGGTGTCGGTGACAAGTTCAAAATTTCCGATAGTTCTCGAACAACCAGTTGTGTGCCAAAAGGTACTTTCCCTGTAAGAATAGCTGACCTTACCAACCTATAAGCTTGATCACTTAATACGGTTTTTTGATTTTGGGTTTGAGACTCAATCATATAAGTTTATTTACTAAAGCTTTGCACGAATTAAATTTAATATCATCTAAAGTCAATGATGCATTTGAGCATATAAGCTATAAAAAATCAAGTTTGAAATCATTTAGATGTCATTGTAAGTACAAAAACTGTAGTTGGCATTACTAAAATTAAATTTTATATTGACATTTAATTTTATTCCTGATATTCTTTTAGTCGTAACAAAATCAACGCATATAGTTTGTCCAAGATCAATAGCTCGGCTAATACATTTAGTCTACTGAGTAACCATATTGGCTCTGTTTTTGATATTTTCAAAACGCAACAGAATCACTATTCCTTGAACATTCTAAA